>JAGAJD010000188.1 GCA_017626275.1 Lachnospira sp. | reverse complement strand
TTACCGCCGGTATTTTCTGATATAACCATATCTATCTGATTTAATAGTGCTGCCTTGCTTCCTATGTATCTCATAACGCCACCTTAACATCCCTAAACATCCTTGCGACATTTTATCATTGTATATGTATAAAGTCAATCAATTTAACATACAAAAGTTATTATGTCGTTATATGCCACCATGATAGCATTAAGAAAGCTACTACTTATAAAATAAAATGCACCGGAAAATCCGGTGCAAATCTTTTAAATATTTCCAAACATTTTCAAAAATTCTTGACAGATTTTATTATGCCTGACACTCAATTTACGCCGTATACTTTGCCACAAGCTCCTCAAGAACATTATGATTAGTCTTTATCCACTCATCATATGTCGTGTTGTCTGCCGCAACAGTTTTTCCAAGCTCTACAAGAAACTTAGGAATATCCGTAACCGTGATTGCCATTCCCTTGCCTGTTTCTGCCAGCACCTCTCTGCCCTGCAAAGCATTTCCGCCCTCAAATATTGCAAATGCCGGCTTTGGTCCGTCAGGCGTCTGCTTCATTGCACCTCTAAAGCCCAATGCCGCAATCTGATGTGTTCCGCATGAAGACGGGCAGCCTGAAATATATATCTTTGGCAGTACACCGTCAGCAAAATTTTCCTTACGCACAGCCTCAACACAGCTATTTAAGAGACTCTGTGAATCTCCAAGTCCAACCTGACAGACTGCACTTCCGATACAGGCAACAGAAGTCTCAAAAACAGTCTGTGCGCTGTCCTTTGTAAGCTCTAAAAGTTTTTCTGCCTCATCTGCATTGCAGTTAATTATATACATTCCCTCCTGAGGTGTAAGGCGAAGTTCAACCGCCTCCATATCCTTAACCGCTTCGTATAATTCTTTGACAAATGCCGGCTCAATGCTGCCGCCAACAGGCTGATAAAATACAGCATACAGACCGTCCTGCTTCTGAGGAATTATACGGCTGCCTGAAATACTTTTTCCGTTTCCCTGCTTCTTTATCTCATAAGATTCAGGTGCAATATCAAGCTTTTCCGTATCCATTACATCTTTAAGTTTTTCCTGATATGCCTTTACAAAACCATCAGTTCCAAGCGTATCCTGCATATAGCGTGTTCTTGCTTTGGCTCTGTTTTCATAATTGCCATATTCGACAAATGTATCAACCATAGCCTTAATATAATAAAGTATATTTTCAGGCTCGATTTCTTTTGCCACGCAGATACCAAGCTTAGGATTATTGCCAAGACCGCCTGCCGCATATACATCAAATGTATGGTTTGGATTAGCTGCAAAACCTAAATCCCTGAATGTCACATGAGTATCATTTACAGGAGAGCTTGAGAAACCTACCTTAAGCTTTCTCGGAAACTTTACAGCCTTAATAAAGCCCATAAGATACTCGCCCGCTGCCTTGGCATATGGCTGTACATCAAAATATTCCTCTTTCTGTACTCCCGATAACGGTGACGCCATAACATTTCGCGGAAAATCACCGCCGCCGCCGCGTGAAATCATTCCGGCTTTCCATGCTTCCTCAATGAGACTGCACAAATCTTCTGCATCAAGATTATGAATCTGCACAGACTGACAGGTTGTGAGTTTAAGCTTATCAATATGGTACTTATCACAACTCTCAACAATAAATTTCAACTTTTCCTTATCAATTCTTCCGCCCGGCATACGAAGACGGAGCATATGCTTGTCTCCACCACGCTGTGCATAGCTTCCGAAACCTCCCGAAAAGCCTTTATACTCAGGTACTGTGATTTCCTTATTATGGAACTGCATTGTTTTCTGTCTGAACTCTTCCAAATCAGGAAGGAACTCTGTCAAATAATCCTTTGCCATAAAATTAAGTACTCCTTTATTTTAGTGATAGCGATATTATATTGTTAGTCTGCACTAAATTCAAGTAAATTAATAAAACTTTTCACTTTATAATGCATATTTTCTTTTATAAAATCCATAAACCTCCTGATAGGCAAATACCGGAAGCCAGTATTCATGGTCATGAATTTCCAAATCCTCTTTTCCCGCCTGTACAAGATAATTGGCAATACGCCTGCACCTTACGGATATTCTCTCAAAATAATTTAAAATATCGGTAAGTGCAAGTCCTGAATCAATCGTACATTTTCCGCTCTTAAGGCGCTCTATATGCTTCTCCCTTAATTCGTCAATTAACTCTCCGATTACCTGATGATATGCATATATTTCTTTAACATGCTGTTCATCACTGAACATGGTTTTTGTTTCCTCAAGCATATCCATTACTGCATGCTGAATAACATCTAACTCTTTAACTGCCTCAGCGGAAAAGAGACCTTTTTTATTCTGAATGTTTCTATAAGCAATTCCTATACTGCATGTATAATCACTTATGGTTTCAATATCAGTAATCGAATGTAAGAGTACCGACAGCATCTGGCTTTCCTCTGCTCCAAGCTCCATTTTTGATATTTCAAGAAGATAATTGCATATCTGATCCTCAAAGCTGTCAACCTTTTCCTCGCTTTTCTTAATCTTTGCAAAAATCCTGTCATCATATTCCGTCAGTAATCCCGAAGCAAGTATAAATGAATCCCTTGTCTCATCAAACATCAATCTTGCCGCGAGCTTACACTGTGATATGGCATAGCCCGGTGTCTCCAAAAATCTTTTTTCCAGAATATCCATTCTCTTTGGAAGCTGTTCCAATTCCGCCCTCGTTTTTCTTATAATAAGATATGCAAGCTTTTCAAACATTTTATTAAACGGAAGCAAAATAATTGCAGCCGCCACATTAAACGATGTATGGAACACCGCAATTCCCAGAGGTGTTGCATTTTGCTCCAGAAATTCAAATCTTATGAAAATATTTAATGTATAAAATACGGCTAAAAATATTAATGTTGCAATCAGATTGAAAAGCAAGTGAATACTTGCGGCCCTTTTTGCATTGCGATTAGCTCCCATTGCAGATAAAATTGCCGTAATACATGTACCAATATTCTGCCCCATAATTATAGGAATCGCCGAACCATATGTAACCCTTCCCGTAAGACACAATGCCTGCAAAATTCCCACCGAAGCCGATGAACTCTGAATAATCGCCGTAAGCAATGTTCCTGCTGCCACACCGAGCAGCGGATTTGAGAACATAAGCAGGATATCCGTAAATTCTTTAACACCGGAAAGAGGTGCTACTGCTCCCGACATAGTATTCATTCCAAACATAAGAATAGCAAATCCGATAAAAATGCTTCCTATATTCTTAAGCTTTTCTCTTTTAGCAAACATAATAAAGATAATTCCCACTACTGCAAGAACCGGCGAAAATGTTTCCGGCTTGAAAAGCTGTACAATAACATTGTCACTCTGAATCCCTGCCAGCGATAAAATCCATGCTGTCACCGTAGTTCCGATGTTAGCACCTATAATGATACCCGTTGCCCTTGAAAGCGGCATAATCCCGCTATTCACAAACCCGACCACCATCACGGTTGTTGCAGAAGAGCTTTGTATAATCCCTGTAACTCCTGCTCCTAACAATACCGCCTTAAAAACATTTGATGTCAGATTCTCAAGAATCTGTTCCAGCCTTCCCCCTGAAGCTTTTTCCAGGCTCTTGCCCAGCAAATCCATTCCATAAAGAAATAACGCCAATCCCCCAAAAAGAGTGAACAAATTAAAAACACGCATGTAAAGACCTCCTAAGCCCTATTATTTTTATTGTTTTAATATATTCTCTTACGTTTCTTACCGTCCTTTTTTGAATATATCTGATTATCTGCCAGTGCTTTGTACATCTATTACATACAAAATCAACAGCAATCTTTAACTCTAAATATGGGAAAAAACTGTTACGAACGCAGCAGCTAGAACATTCTTAAAAATGCTATTCGTGTTATTCCGGTGTACAACACAGTCATATCTCGCAAGACATACTTCAAATTTTACCTCACTTTTTTGCCCCCTCTTCACTTATTTTTTACATTATATCACATTAATTTTATAAATCATACATCATTTTTATTTAAATTTCAAAGTATTAAAGTTAATTAACTTAAAAAAATTAACAGTCGGTTTATTCAGCTTACAAATAAACCGACTGTTATTTCTGTTTATATAATAATTATACCACCATTATAATTCCACCGTCACTGGCATACAGGCTGCTTATTCCTCCCGTATCCACAATAAAGCTGTCCTTAAATGAAGCCTTGCTAAGCACCAGTTCACGAACCCATTCGGCTCTTTCCCTGCAATTACAATGCGCAATCGCCAAAGTCTTTTGACTTGTATCCGGCGTATCCTCAAGCATATGCTTAACCATTTTTTCCAATGCCTTTTTAGTGCCTCTCACCTTTTCCAACTGGATAATATTTCCCTGGTCATAATAAGATACTGAAACTGTCGGCTTGTACTTATTTGACGGATTCTTCGTCAGCTTTACATCGCAGGTTGC
>JAGAJD010000187.1 GCA_017626275.1 Lachnospira sp. | reverse complement strand
GCTGTTTTACTAAGATTTTTACTAAATTTGGATGACAAAATATACGAATTTATGCCACGATATGCGACGAAAACGAAGAAAACACTCTATCACAGCAAATCGTATAAAACGGCGTAAAATCAAGGAAAATCAGCATTTTCAAGGAGTTTTTAAGGCATGATTAAAATATTATTTGTGTGCCACGGCAACATCTGCCGCAGCCCGATGGCGGAATTCGTTATGAAAGATTTAGTGAAGAAAAAAGGAATAGAGGAGCAGTTCTATATTGCTTCTGCGGCGACAAGCACCGAGGAAATCGGTAATCCGATATATCCGCCGGCAAGAAGAAAGCTTGCACAGGTTGGAATCAGGACTGACGGCAAGACGGCGCGTCAGATGACAAGACAGGATTATGACAAATTCGATTATCTTATCGGAATGGAAGATGTCAATGTAAGAAACATGTTAAGAATCACGGGAGGCGACCCTGACGGAAAAATCAGCAGACTGCTTGATTATACAGGCAGACCGGGAAACATCGCAGACCCGTGGTACACGGGGAATTTTGACGACACATATGACGATGTCTTAAAAGGCTGTGAGAGCCTTATTGAATATTTGAAAAAAGAGGGAAAAATCATTTAATTAGCTGTGCCTGAAAACAGTCGGCGTCATGCCGTACTTGCGCAGGAAAAGCCTGTTAAAATATGAA
The DNA here is from genome assembly GCA_017626275.1 of Lachnospira sp. Classification (GTDB taxonomy): domain Bacteria; phylum Bacillota; class Clostridia; order Lachnospirales; family Lachnospiraceae; genus Lachnospira. The sequence goes on along the minus strand of JAGAJD010000187.1, from coordinate 9,513 downwards.
GCGTTTTCAAAACCACATTCCAAGGCAATGGCAAGCACATCATCGTCGGAGGCTTTCAGCAGCCGGGCAGCCTGAATCAGACGATAGTCGTTAAGATACTCAATAAAAGGTTTTCCCATGTGCTGTTTGAAAAATTTCATAAAATGAGACTGGCTGAACCCGCAGAGTTCAGCCATTTCCTCTATGGTAATTTTCTGCTGGTATTGTTTCTCAATAAAATCAGTAATCAGTTTAAGATTATCTCTTGTCTGACTGCTGTATTTTTCTGAAATTGAAGTTGTTTTTTTGCAGTCAGAGGTCTGAGACAGGATATTTGACTCAAGAATAAAGAAAAGCTGGTAAAGCCACCCCTTAATACCAAGATAATATCCGGCAGGATATGTAGTTCTTAAACTGTCTATCTGGTCAAGACACTGCAGAATCGCCTTGTGGCAGTCGGAATTTTCATCAATTATAGCGGGAAAATGGGCAGGCTGGTTTAATATTCGTGTGAAAAATCCATAAGACATAGTGTCACCCTGTTTGGGAAGCAGCATATTAATATCAAAAATAATATTTTCATATTCTACTGCATTTGCAGCATTATCTGACGGTTGAATTGAGTGCAGAACACCCGGAAGAATAATTGCGGCATTTCCATTGTGAATTAAATATAATTCACCGTCGACGCAGATTTTTGCACTGCCTTTTTTTATGTAAATAATCTCAAGCTCGTTGTGCCAGTGAAGAGGCACACAGGGAAAATCCTTCGGAATAGAGCAGAGATAAGTATTATATGAAAAATCCGAGTCATAATGTTTTTTATTTTCTTTATAATTTTCATATTCCAGAATATGCATAAGAAATCCTTTCTGCGTAATAATTTAAAATGCTGCGCAATGCTTTCGGAGTGTTATGTTGTGACGAAAATATCATGCTATGATAGTATTGTACTATTTGAGGAATGAATAATACAAGACAAATTTTTAAAGATATATATAATAAAATTATGAATGGCATGGCTGAAGGGCTGCAATCAAATGCCGCTTAAGCGGTGGAACGGAGGATTATATGAGAGTATCAGAAGTTTGTGATAAATTGTTTGGAAAAACCATAAAAGAGTGCAGCGATGAGCAGATATATGAAGCGCTGCTTGTAATGGTAAAGGAACTGGCAGAGGATAAGAAAAAGGCACAGTCGGCAGAGGGAAAAGACGACGGCAAAAAAGTGTATTACATTTCGGCGGAATTTCTTATCGGCAAGTTATTATCAAATAATCTGATTAACTTAAGAATTTATGATGAAGTAAAAAAGGAACTGCTGGATAATGGAAAGCATCTGGAGAAAATAGAAGAGATTGAACCTGAACCGTCACTTGGAAATGGCGGACTTGGACGTCTTGCTGCATGTTTCCTCGATTCGATTGCGGCACTTTCTCTTAACGGGGACGGAATCGGAATCAATTACCACATGGGACTGTTTCATCAGGTATTTAAGGACAATAAGCAGACGGAGCAGCCTGACAGGTGGATTGAAAAGAAAAGCTGGCTTAATGAGACAGCAGTTGAATATCCTGTTCAGTTCGGTAATTTGTCAGTTAAATCAAAAATGTACGATATAGATGTGACAGGATATAACGGCAGAGTGAATACCTTGCATTTGTTTGATATTGATACGGTAGATGAAAATATTCCGATGCACGACGGAATAGATTTTGACAAGAAAGATATTGCTAAGAATTTAACATTGTTTCTGTATCCTGATGACAGCGACAGGGACGGAAGGCTTCTTAGAATTTATCAGCAGTATTTCATGGTCAGCAATGCGGCAAGACTTATTTTGGCGGAATGTCGCAGTAAATGTGAAAAGGCGGGAAAAAGCCTGAAAAGCTTAAGTGATTATGCGGTAATCCAGATTAACGATACGCACCCGACAATGATTATACCTGAGCTTATCCGTATTCTGACAACAGAGCCGGATATTGACGGAAGCATAATGTCAATGGAGGAGGCTGTTTGTACAGTCACAAAGACATGTGCATACACCAATCATACAATACTCGCAGAGGCGCTTGAAAAATGGCCGCTTGACTATCTTTTGGAGGTTGTTCCGCAGCTTGTGCCGATAATAGAATATCTTGATAAGAGAGTGCGTGAAAAATACAGCGACCCATCGGTTTACATTATAGATGAGCAGAACAGAGTTCATATGGCGCATATTGATATTCATTACGGATTCAGCGTAAACGGCGTGGCTAAGCTGCATACAGATATTTTAATGAATGAGGAACTGAATAATTTTTACAGGATTTACCCTGAAAAATTCAACAACAAAACTAACGGAATTACATTCAGAAGATGGCTTATACACTGCAACCAGCCGTTGACAAAATATCTTGAAACACTGCTTGGCGATGAGTTTAAAAATGACGCTGACGAATTGTCACAGCTTATGAAATATGCAGACGATGAGAATGTAATCGGAAAAATTCTTGAAATCAAGCAGGAGAACAAAAAGGCACTTTCAGCATATTTAAAAGAAACATAAAACATCAGCCTTGATGAAAATTCTATTTTTGACATACAGGTAAAAAGACTGCATGAATATAAGCGTCAGCAGATGAATGTTTTATATGTCATTTACAAATATTTTGACATTAAGGCAGGAAATATTCCTAAGACACCGATTACCGTTATATTCGGCGCAAAGGCTGCAAAGGCATATACTATTGCGAAGGATATTATTCATCTTATATTGTGCCTGAGCAAATTTATCGAGGCAGATAAAGATGTAAGCCCGTATCTTAAGGTTGTCATGGTCGAAAATTATAATGTCACACTCGCCGAAAAGCTGATTCCTGCATGTGATATTTCAGAGCAGATTTCGCTTGCCTCAAAAGAAGCATCGGGAACGGGAAATATGAAATTTATGCTTAATTCCGCAGTGACGCTTGGAACTATTGACGGTGCAAATGTGGAGATTGCACAGCTTGTCGGAAAGGATAACATTTATACCTTCGGAGCTTCAAGTGATGAAGTTATTGCTCATTATAAAAATGAGGATTATAAGTCGAAAAAAATTTATGAGGAAGATGAAGACATTAAAAAATGTGTTGACTTTATCATATCAGATGAGTTGAAGCAGTATGGCGACGAGGAGAATCTTACAAGACTTTATAACGAACTGGTAAATAAGGACTGGTTTATGACTCTGCTTGATTTAAAGGAATATATCCGCGTTAAGGAGCAGGCATTTGCCGATTATGAAGACCGTAAGGCATGGGGAAGAAAAATGCTGATAAATACCGCAATGGCAGGATTCTTCTCATCAGACAGAACGATAAGACAGTACAATACTGATATCTGGAAGTTGTAATTATAAACAATTTTTAAGACCGGCAGTTTTTATGAAACGGTGCATTTTATCGTTTTGCAAAAGCTGCCGGTCTACTACTAATATTTATCAGGATATGTTATACTATATTTATATGACAAATACATGGGGTGTGAATATGTATAATATATTAATTGTTGATGATGAGAAGATAGAGCGAAGCGGCATCATCTTTCTGCTTAAGAAGCTTAATATAGCTGTAAATATTTATGAGGCGGCGAACGGAAAGGCGGCATTTGAGCTGCTGCAGCAGATGAAAGAGAAGCAGGAGAGGATTGACATTCTGCTCACAGATGTAAAAATGCCGTTTATGGACGGTATTGAGCTTATTAATGCCGTAAAAGAAGCAGATATTCAGATGAAAACAATAATATTCAGCGGATATAATGAGTTTGAGTATGCGAAGCTGGCTGTAAGGCTTGGTGTGTCTGATTACATTTTAAAGCCTGTTAATCCTAAAGAATTTGAAAACACAATGCATAAGGTGATACAGGAGCTTGAGCAGGAGGGCCTTGAAAAAGAACAAATGCAGCAGCGCAGTGACTATATGAAAAAGTACATATTATATACGCTTTTTAACGGCGGTAATCCCGATGATATGAAGGAAAAAGCGCAAAAGCTTGTGTCAGAGGAATTTTGGAACCGTTTTCACAGAATTATGCTTATAGAATTTGACAGCGATTTTTTTGGCAAAGAAGTGCAGGACTTTTCAAAAGAAATTATGAAGGTACTGGAGAGCGGAGAACAGTATCAGTATCTTAATCTTAATCCGCAGCAGGCAGTACTGCTGTTAAACAGTACGGAGCAATACGGTAATCTTTTAAAGCTTGCTGAGAAGCTGCATAATGTGATATATGACAGCTTTGGCTGCCACTGCCATATTGCAATATCGGGGGAAGTCGTGGATTATTCACAACTTCCAAAGACAATGGATTTATTAGAACAGCTTATGGAAAATAAATTCTATCAGCCGGAGATATATGTATATACGGACGGAGTTAGTGAGGAAACACCTGCGTTAGTTCAGACTGATGATGATACTCTTATGAAACAGATGAAGCAGGATATTAAGATGAAAGATATATCTTCATTGAGAGAGCATTTTGACAGGTTATGTGACAAATATAAAAAGAAATCATATTTCTCCCAGATATATGTGAAATTTATTTTTTCAAATTTGTTGAAGGACTTCTACGCGAATCTTCCAAATGTAAATGATGAGCAGTTTAATAAAGAAATAGATAAGCTGTATACATCAGGTGATTTTAACTGCATTATGGAAATAGTGAAACGCCATATTGACATGCTTGAGGAAGCCTTTGAGCAGAATCCGCAGCTTCGCCACAGAGAGATTGAGACTGTCAAGAAGTATATTTATGAGCATTACAAAGAGGAACTTGGAGTTGAGCAGCTTGCGGACATGGTTTACCTTGCACCGAGTTACTTAAGTTCTGTCTTTAAAAAGGAAACGGGACAAAATTTAAGCAAGTTTATTAAGCAGTATCGAATGGAACGTGCAAAGGATATGCTTGAAAATACCAACATGAAAATTGTTGCGGTCAGTGAGGCGGTGGGCTATCAGAATGTTTCGTATTTTTGTCAGAGCTTCAGGGAATGTTTTGGAGTCAGCCCGCAAAGGTACAGGGAGAATGGTATATAAATATGAAGTTAAAATATAGGTTGGCGTGTATTTATGTGATTACAGCAGTGCTTCCCGTAATTGTACTGCTGACATTTTCATATGCACAGATGAGAGATATTTTAATAGAGCGTGACACGAAAAATATTCAGAGCTTTGTCAATCAGGCAGGGGCAAGCGTCGATTCACAGCTTGAAATATATAATAATCTGTCCAATTATATTGCATTTAATGAGACGATTTCACGCATCGTCAGCTATGATTATAAGAGTGATTATGAAATGTACAGCCAGCTTGTGTCAATTTTTGATCCAATGCTTTCATCGCTCAAATATTTTCATGATGATGTAAATCAGGTGACTATTTATACGGACGGTGACATTAAACATGACACCACGCTTGCACCGGTCAGTGAGATTAAAGATGAAAAATGGTTTGCTTCGGCAAATGAGAATACTCAGATTCAGTGGTTTGCAGACAGCGGAACGCGCAGCCTTATTTCTGCCCGCAAAATGTCTGTACTGTATCGTGAAAATGTTACCGGGATTTTATATATTAACGTCGATTATGATTCGGTTTTTAAGCCGTTTACTGAAAATACCGAGGATAATTACGGAATATATATAGTAGATTCGCATGGCGGGCTTGTGTACGGTTATAACAGGTTTGCGGAAGAATATGTGGATAAAGAGCTGGATTTTGAGAGCTTTTGTGGATTGCAGAAGGAAAACGGCGGAAAGCATTATACAATAATAAGTCAGGAGTTTGAAACGGCTGACTGGACAGTATACATATATGAGCCGAAGGAGCTTGTACTGCATTCGGCAAAGCCTATGATACTGATGATTTTTGTGGCGGCAGCAGTCATTTTTGCAGGTGCTGTTATTGCGATTGCGATGACTTCACGTTTTCTGCTTGCGAGGGTTAAGCAGCTTCAGCAAAACATGCGTGAGGTTGAAAAGGGAAATTTTTCGGTACGCATACACAGTGACAAGAAAGATGAGCTTGGAGAATTGATGAACGGCTTTGACCATATGGTAAGCCGCATTAATACGCTGATTACGGAGGTTTACGAGAGCAGGATAAATCAGAAGGAATACGAGATGAGAGCGTTAAGGGCTCAGATTAATCCGCATTTTCTGTATAATTCGCTTTCTCTTATTAACTGGAAGGCACTTGAGAGCGACAGGGAGGATATAAGCAGGATTACTCTTGAGTTGTCTAATTATTACAGGACATCATTAAATAAAGGAAAGAATACGCTGACGCTTGAGCAGGAGCTTAGTAATATGCGTTCATATCTCCATATTCAGCAGTTAATGCATGATGACGGCTTTGATGTTGTCGTTGATGTTGAGGAGCGCATTTTAGGTTTTGAATCGCTAAACCTTATATTGCAGCCGCTTGTTGAAAATGCGATAGAGCATGGTATAGATTTAAAGACTGACGGCAGGGGCTGTATTACGGTAAGAGGCTGGCTTGACGAGGAATGTAATGAAATATATCTGACTGTATCTGATAACGGAGTTGGAATGGACAGTGAAACTGCTGCCTCATTTCTTACGGCAAAAACTAACGGATATGGCGCGCGTAATGTCAATGAACGTATAAAGCTTTATTACGGGGAAGAGTATCAGTTAAAGGTACAGAGTACTCCGGGAGAGGGAACTGACATTACAATTCATTTTCCTGCAAGGAAGATGAAGGAATAGAAAAATTTTCTTGTAACCTGTAAGATATCATGTTATAATTGCAAACAAAAATTTACAAAAGTTTACAAAAGATTTTGTAGACGCTAATGGGAAGTTGAGATGAAATATAATAAAATGGAATTACATAATAGTGCAGATATCGTTATAGTTGGTACAGGTGTGTCAGGTTTGTTTGCTGCGCTGAATCTGCCAAGAGACAAACAGATTATTATGATTACCAAGTCAGATATTGAAAGCAGTGACTCATTTTTGGCGCAGGGAGGAATCTGCGTTCTGAAAAGTGAAGATGATTATGACAGCTACTTTGAAGATACGCTGCGTGCCGGACATTATGAAAACAGACGTGAATCGGTAGATATTATGATTCGTTCGTCTCAGGAGATTATTAAAGAATTAATAGGATACGGCGTGGATTTTGAGAAGGACAGCGAAGGAAATCTGATTTACACAAGAGAGGGAGCACATTCTACATCAAGGATTCTCTTTCATGAGGATGTCACAGGAAAAGAAATTACGAGCAAGCTTCTTGAGGCCGTAAAGCAATTAGATAATGTTACTATATTAGAAAATACGACAATGCTGGATATCGTAGAGAAGGATAACGTATGTTACGGTATTGTATGCCGCATGAATGACGGGGAAGAAAACAGGCTTATTACTATCTCTGCAAATACTACAATTTGGGCATGCGGTGGAATCGGCGGACTGTATACACACTCTACCAATTTCCGTCATTTAACGGGAGATGCGCTTGCGCTTGCACTTGAGCATAATATTGAACTGGAAAATATTGATTACATACAGATTCACCCGACAACGCTTTATTCTGAGAAGCAGGGAAGACGTTTCCTCATTTCCGAGTCGGTGAGGGGAGAAGGTGCGGTGCTGCTTAACCGCGACGGAGAACGTTTCGTTGACGAACTTCTGCCAAGAGATGTTGTGGCACAGGCAATTTATGAACAGATGGAGAAAGATAAGCTTCCGTATGTACGGCTTTCTCTTGAAAATATAGATGAGCAGACGATTATGAGCCATTTCCCTAATATATACCGTTATTGTCTTGAGGAGGGGTATGATATAACGAAAGAACCGATTCCTGTCGTTCCGGCACAGCACTATTTTATGGGCGGTGTGCATGTGGACAGAGACAGTAAGACAACTATGGATCAGCTTTATGCGGTGGGCGAGACAAGCTGCAACGGAGTACATGGTGCAAATCGTCTTGCAAGCAATTCTCTTCTTGAAAGCCTTGTATTTGCTAAAAGGGCGGCAAAGAAGATTACGGCGGAGTTTGCTGATACAAAGAGTGACAGAAAGCTTGTTGAAGCAGTCAGCATGGACAGATATGTTCAGTATGATGAATTGTCAGATACACATAAAAGTGAAATTTTTAAAGAGATAGAAAGGGAGAAAAAGTTACATGAACAGTATATCAATGAAGTTAAATGCAGATAAATTAATTATGCAGGCATTGGAAGAGGATATCACAAGTGAGGATATTACTACTAATGCGGTTATGCCTCATGCACAGACAGGCGAGGTTCAGCTTATTTGCAAGCAGGACGGTGTTATTGCCGGATTGGACGTATTTAAAAGGGTTTTTGAACTGTTAGATGAGAAGACAGAGGTTACAATGAATTTTAAGGATGGAGATGCGGTAAAGAAGGGTGATTTGCTTGCAGTTGTGAGAGGGGATATAAGAGTTCTCTTATCAGGTGAGCGTACTGCGCTTAATTACCTGCAGAGAATGAGTGGAATCGCAACTTACACACGCTCTATTGCCGATTTGTTAAAGGGAAGCAAAACTAAGCTGCTTGACACAAGAAAGACAACTCCTAATAACCGTATTTTTGAAAAATATGCCGTTAAGGTAGGCGGAGGCTATAATCACCGCTACAATCTTTCAGACGGTGTGCTGTTAAAAGACAATCATATCGGGGCAGCAGGCGGCGTAAAAGAGGCTGTCTGCATGGCAAAGGAATATGCTCCATTTGTCCGTAAGATTGAGGTAGAGGTTGAAAATCTTGATATGGTAAAAGAAGCCGTAGAGGCAGGAGCAGATATTATTATGCTTGACAATATGACGCCTGATATGATGATAGAGGCGGTTAAGATAATTGACGGAAGAGCCGAGACAGAGTGCTCAGGCAATGTAACACTGGAAAATGTTGCACGCCTTGTTGATATCGGGGTTGATTACATTTCAAGCGGTGCATTAACACATTCAGCACCTATTCTTGATGTATCATTAAAGAATCTTCATGCTATATAATTTTTGATTTTAATAACAGCCTGTAAGCCGTTCACCTTAAAAATGACGGTTTCCGGGCTGTTATTCTTTTACAAAGGAAAGGAATACCTCTTTTCAACTCTATAATAGTATGTTATTATATTAACATACTAAAAAATTGGAGGTTTCTAATGAAAAAAGATGAATTTAAGCCGTACATACCGGCTGACAAGGTTACACCAGAGCTTACAGTGACATCAGTTATCATGGGTGTTTTATTAGCTGTAATTTTTGGTGCAGCTAATGCATATCTTGGACTCCGTGTGGGTATGACTATTTCTGCCTCTATTCCGGCAGCAGTTATCTCAATGGGAGTTATACGTGTACTTATGAGAAGAGACTCTATTTTAGAGAGTAATATGGTTCAGACGATTGGTTCTGCAGGTGAATCATTGGCAGCAGGAGCTATTTTTACCCTGCCTGTTTTATTCTTGTGGGCAAAAGACGGAGTTATGGATTCACCAAGTCTTATCACTATTGCGTTAATCGCACTTTGTGGT
>JAGAJD010000186.1 GCA_017626275.1 Lachnospira sp. | reverse complement strand
TATTTTATGCGAAGTCCGGGATTGTCAATGTGGGCAGAAGCCAGTTTGACCGAAAAATCGGAATCGGTGCATTTGCCTGTACGAAATGCGAGAACGGTTGTTCCAAACGGGCATGTATAGTATTTTTTGTTTTGTTCAATATCCCATGTCTGTTCCCATACAAGCTCCGTAAAGCCTGCTTCTTTAAGCTGTCGTATTGCCTCCTGTGCTGTGTGAAAAGGCGAAACAGATGCTTCAATGGTGTGTTTTAAATTGTCGATATTATAACTCATAATCATTCTCCATACATTTTTCTATTTATAGTAACTTATTTTATATATAAATGCAAATTAATGCTTGCAACATACCCCAGAGGGGTATATAATTTCCGTAGAATGAAAGAAAGGCATAATGGGTATTATTATGGAAGAAGAGAGGAAATGTTGCTGTCAAAAGACAAAGGAGCGTTCAGAAAAAGAATATAAAGACTTAATTCACCGTTTAAATCGCATAGAAGGACAGATCAGAGGGATTAAGGGCATGGTGGAGAAAAATGCATATTGTACGGATATTCTCGTTCAGGTCGCAGCAGCAAATGCAGCGTTAAACAGCTTTAATAAAGTACTGCTTGCAAATCATATTAAAACGTGTGTGATGCAGGATATCAGAGAGGGAAAAGAAGAGACAGTAGACGAGCTGGTTGCCGTCTTACAAAAGCTTATGAAATAAGAGACGGGAAAGGAGGTAACACAATGGAACAATATACAGTGACGGGTATGAGCTGTGCCGCATGCAGCACACGCGTGGAAAAAGCAGTGTCTAAAGTTTCAGGAGTGACTTCATGCTCAGTCAGCCTTTTGACAAATTCTATGGGAGTAGAGGGTACGGCCTCGGAGACTGAAATTATTAAGGCAGTAGAGGAAGCAGGCTACGGAGCTGCAAAAAAAGGAGCAGAAAGAACCGGAAGCCGGACAGCGGCAGAAGAGGACGATTTATTAAAGGACAGAGAAACGCCGACTTTAAAGAAACGTCTTATAGCCTCGCTTGGATTTTTGATTGTGCTTATGTACATCTCAATGGGGCATATGATGTGGAATTGGCCGCTGCCGCCATTTATGGCGGAAAATCATGTTGCAATGGGACTGCTTCAGCTTCTTCTTACCATAATTATTATGGTGATTAACCAAAAGTTTTTTATCAGTGGTTTTAAAAGCCTTATGCATAAATCGCCGAATATGGATACACTGGTAGCGTTGGGTTCAGGAGCTGCCTTTGTATACAGCACTTATGCACTTTTTGCGATGACAGATGCACAGATGAAGGGCGATATGGAGGGCGTCATGCATTATATGCATGAATTTTATTTTGAGTCAGCCGCAATGATTTTGACTTTGATTACAGTTGGAAAAATGCTGGAAGCACATTCCAAAGGCAGGACGACAGACGCATTGAAAAGCCTGTTGAAGCTGGCACCGAAAACGGCGGTTATCGTAAAGGACGGCGCTGAAACGGAGGTTTCAGTTGAGCAGGTTTCAAAGGGTGACATTTTTGTTGTTCGTCCGGGTGAAAATATTCCGGTGGACGGGATTGTTGTAGAGGGCAGCAGCGCAGTCAATGAAGCGGCGCTCACAGGCGAGAGTATTCCTGTAGATAAATCAGCAGGAGATGCGGTATCAGCGGCGACAGTCAATCAGTCAGGTTTCCTGAAATGTGAGGCCACGAGGGTAGGAGAAGATACGACATTGTCTCAGATTATTCAGATGGTCAGCGATGCGGCGGCAACGAAAGCACCGATTGCAAAGGTTGCGGACAGAGTGTCGGGCATATTTGTTCCGTCAGTCATTGCGATTGCAATAGTTACGATATTTGTGTGGCTATTGGCAGGGGAAAGCATAGGATTTGCATTGGCACGCGGAATTTCGGTTCTTGTAATAAGCTGTCCGTGTGCATTGGGACTGGCAACGCCTGTTGCGATAATGGTTGGTAACGGTGTGGGCGCAAAAAACGGTATTATGTTTAAAACTGCTGAATCACTGGAAGAAGCAGGGAAAGTGCAGGTAGTGGCACTGGATAAGACAGGGACGATTACCAATGGAGAGCCGAAGGTCACTGATGTGATACCTAAAGAAGGAGTTACGGAAGATGAGCTGCTGTTGTATGCAAATGCTTTGGAGAAAAAGAGCGAGCATCCATTGGCAAAGGCAATATTGCAATATGCTGCTGAAAAAAATATAATGACAGTCGAAGTTACAGATTTTACGGCACTTCCGGGAAACGGCTTGTCAGCCGTATATGAGGGCGATTCTTTGACTGGCGGCAGTTATAAATATATCAGCGGGCAGGTACAGGTTTCTGCGCAAATGAAACAGCAGTCCGAGCAGTTATCAGAACAGGGAAAGACACCGCTGTTCTTTGCAAAACAGGGTGAACTGATTGGTATTATTGCCGTTGCAGATGTAATAAAGGAGGACAGCCCGCAGGCAGTCAGAGAGTTACAGAATATGGGAATACATGTAGTTATGCTGACCGGTGATAATGAGCGTACTGCTAAGGCAATCGGAAAGCAGGCGGGTGTTGATGAGGTTATCGCAGGAGTACTGCCGGAGGGCAAGGAAAATGTGATTCGTTCATTAAAGCAGAAGGGCAGGGTTGCAATGGTGGGCGACGGTATTAATGACGCACCTGCGCTTACGAGAGCAGATATTGGAATTGCCATTGGGGCAGGAACTGATATTGCCATTGATGCCGCAGATATTGTATTGATGAAGAGCAGGTTAAGCGATGTTCCGGCGGCGATTCGTTTAAGCAGGGCAACGCTTAAAAATATACATGAAAATCTGTTTTGGGCATTTTTTTATAATGTTATAGGGATTCCTCTGGCAGCAGGAATATGGATTCCGATTTTTGGCTGGAAGCTAAATCCGAT
>JAGAJD010000185.1 GCA_017626275.1 Lachnospira sp. | reverse complement strand
GCAGATAATAGACCCATGAAGGTTCCAAAAATGGGACCAATTATTTTATTTGCCAAGACAAGGCGCAAGCCGACAGGCATCATTGGGTGAATAACATAATATCCATGAAGCATTTTATATCTGCTCCATACATCACTGATAACATAACCTCTCCAGTGTCCTACATGAAGTCCGCTTCCTGACGGATACGGGAACATATCAAGACAATAATACTTAGGCTTTTTGCCGTCATTAACATTAATAGGGTGTGCTTCCCAGTTTCCACGCCACTTTTTCTCAACTGCCTTATGATTATAAGCTGTTGCCATTTTCTAATCCTCCTGATTTAAATTAATTGAAAAAAGCCCTTTCATCTCACTTAGAGACGAAAGGGCTACAATCGCGGTACCACTCTAATTCATATATATAAATATATGCACTCAACATTTATAACGTAAATGAACCGTCCTTTCCTACCTGCCAATGCCTTTCAGAAAAGAAACTCCAAGGCGAGTTCAATTATGCGGACTGCTGTCTCTCACCTGCCGACAACTCTCTGAAAATCCTTCTATAATCTACTATTCCTCTTCACAGTCTTTAAAATATTTATGAAACAGGAATATTTTATCATATAAATCGGCTTTGTCAAGGGTTTTGAATCTGAAATACCGGCAAATCATTCTCTAGCCTTGTATTCGGCTGATAATCTGTCTATAACCTCCTGCGGTGCATGACCGTATCTTATGAAATCGTATTCAAACGCTCCATAGCCTTCAGTTACAGACCTAAGCTTTGCCATATATCCCTCAAGCTCTGCAACAGGAACATCTGCTTCAATATAGGAATCATCGTTTTGTAATGGCATCATTCCAAGTATCCTTGCACGGCGCGTCTTCAAATCGCTTGAAATCTCTCCGGCATATCTTGACGGCGCATAAACCTTTAAATTTACAATAGGCTCTAATATAATCGGTGAAGCCTTCATATACGCTTCCTTGTAAGCCATTACAGCCGCCATCTTAAATGCATTTTCACTTGAATCCACAGGATGCTCTGCTCCGTCAGTAAGAATGGCTTTCAGACCTACTACCGGATATCCTGCAAGCAAACCTTCTTTTACGCTCTCTGCAATACCCTTTTCAACCGCAGGAAAATAATTCTTAGAAACAGCTCCTCCGACTACTTCTTTTTCAAATATATACGGAAGTTCTCTGTTTCCTGATGGAGCAAATGTTATATCCACCTCTGCAAACTGACCATGTCCCCCCGTCTGCTTCTTATAACGACATCTTGCAGAAGTCTCGCAGCATATTGTTTCCTTATAGCTGATTTTAGGTGCTGCAAGCTGAACTTTAATCTTATACTGATTCTGAAGTCTTGATGTCACAATTTCTAACTGCTGTTCTCCTATTCCCTTAATCAGCCTCTGCTTATTATCAACATCATTGATACTTCTTAAAGTCATATCCTCTTCCGTAAGCTTTACAAGCGCCTGTGTCAGCTTCTCATCTTCCTTACTGTCATTAAGCACCAGCCTTTTTACCGTGTACGGCTGCACAAAATCAATCTTTTCAAGTTTTATCGGCTTTACTCTTGTCGAAATCGTATCGCCTGTCGATACTCCGTTAAGCTTCGGAATTGCCCCGATATCTCCGGCACATATCTCATCAACTGCCGTATATTCATTGCCGCACACCTGATATAGTCTGCCAATCTTTAATTCCATATCATAAGACGGATTAAATGCATTGCTGTCTGCCTTTAATGTTCCCGAATATACTTTTACAAAAGAATATTTTCCAAGATAAGGATCTGAAATTGTCTTAAATACTCTTGCCACAAGGTAATCTTTGGAATCATATATGCAATCAAACAATTCATCATCATATACATTCATACCCGTTTTTGTAAATGACGGTGACGGGAAGTATTTTGCAATTACATCTAACAGCATATATACACCGTGTACATGAAGTCCTGAACCCATTGTGACCGGAATTATACTTCCATCAGTACAGTCTGCCCTCAATGCACAGTCTTTTTCCTGCTGTGTAAACTCTTCTCCCGAAAAATATTTTTCCATATTATCTTCATCTATTGAAGCAATAGCCTCATCAAGAATCCCCTTAAATTTCTTAAGATTCTCCATAGAGTACTCCGGAATCGGAAAATCCTCATACTTTCCTACTCCCGTAAACTTTCTTGCTGTCATCTTTGTTATATCGGCATATCCAACCAGCCTCTGATCCTGTCTGATTGGCATATGAAACGGCGCAATCTTGCTTCCGTACATACGTGTAAGTTCTTCAACTATTTCACGATAACTTGCCGTATCATCGTCCATTCCTGTCACAAAAACCACCCTCGGCAGCTTATATTTATCGCACAGTCTCCATGCCTGTATAGTTCCCGCATCAATACCTTTACGTGCATTAATGACAATAACGGCAGAATCTGCCGCACTTGCGGCCGACTCGCGTTCTCCCTCAAAATCAAGTGCTCCCGGCGTATCCATAAGATTAATCTTACAGCCGTTCCACTCGACAGGAATAACCGATAGGTTAATTGAAAATCCTCTTTTTATCTCTTCACTGTCATAATCACTGATAGTATTCCCGTCATCAACACTTCCAAGACGATTCAGCTTTTTTCCTGCAAATGCTGCCGCCTCTATAAGCGTTGTCTTACCACAACCACTGCCTCCTAAGACTGCAATATTTCTAATGTCTCCTGTTCTGTAACTCTTCATATGCACTCCGTTCCGGCATGAAACATATACGAATCCGTATAACACACCTATATTAATTTTTTACGTTCATTTAAGTTGTTATTATTTTACAACATTTTCTGTATTTTTTCAAGTACATTAAACAACCGAACCTTTCTATTTTTCTCTCGTAATAATTCCATATTTATCTATATTCCATATCTGTCTGCTTTTTG
>JAGAJD010000184.1 GCA_017626275.1 Lachnospira sp. | reverse complement strand
GCTGATGTTGCAACACCACCTGCATTAGAAGCCTTACCACAGATGAACCATACACCGTTCTTCTGTAAGTACTCAGTAGCTTCAAGTGTTGTAGGCATGTTAGCACCCTCACATACTGCCTTACAGCCGTTAGCAACTAACTGCTTAGCGTCATCTAATAATAACTCATTCTGTGTTGCACATGGAAGAGCGATATCACACTTAATCTGCCATACACCACGTCCTTCATGATATTCTGCACTCTTTCTTGCAGCAGCATACTCTGTAAGTCTTGCACGCTTAACTTCCTTAACTTCCTTAAGAAGTTCAACATCGATTCCTTCCGGATCATAAATCCAGCCTGTTGAATCTGAACATGTAACAACCTTAGCACCCATCTGCTGTGCCTTCTGAATTGCGTAAATAGCAACGTTACCTGCACCTGATACAACAACTGTCTTATCCTTCATAGACTCGCCGTGGCACTTCATTAATTCTTCTGTAATATATAATAAACCATAACCTGTTGCTTCTGTTCTTGCTAAAGAACCGCCGTATGTAAGACCCTTACCTGTAAGTACGCCTTCAAATGTACCTCTTATTCTCTTATACTGTCCGAACATGTAACCGATTTCTCTTGCACCTGTTCCGATATCACCTGCTGGAACGTCCACATCAGCACCGATATACTTGCAAAGTTCTGTCATGAAGCTCTGGCAGAATGCCATAATTTCTCTGTCTGACTTGCCCTTTGGATCGAAGTCAGAACCACCCTTACCACCGCCGATTGGAAGGCTTGTAAGTGAATTCTTAAAAATCTGCTCGAAACCTAAGAACTTAATAATACCTAAGTTAACAGATGGGTGTAAACGAAGACCTCCCTTGTATGGTCCGATAGCATTGTTAAACTGTACACGGAAACCTCTGTTTACCTGAACCTGTCCATTATCATCTACCCATGGCACACGGAACATTAATACTCTGTCAGGCTCTGTAATTCTCTCTAAGATAGCATTCTTTCTGTAAAGCTCTTCATTTGCTTCTACTACCGGTCTTAAAGATTCAAGAACCTCTGTAACTGCCTGTAAAAATTCAGGCTGATCTGCATTCTTCTTAGATACTAATTCTAAGACTTCATCAACATATCCCATAACTTTAAAAACTCCTTTTCTTTTACGCCTGTGGCGGAATTTACGCTTGCAGCAAAAAGTTGCTGCCAACTTACATGAAGTAAAGGCAAGTTCTCTTAAAAGTGGACTTTCCTCTTCTGCTCATATGCTACATTATATAAAATGTGATTTATCAATGCAAGTTTTTTTAATATTTTTGAGGTCCGTACTTAATTTTTTGAATAATATTAATTTTGCAGCAGGCTTTACCGCGTTATTACGCTAAATTCACTTAATTATATTAATCATCTTTGTTATATTTATAACAAAATTAATCATATCAGGTACTTTTACTGTTATTGTTAAGGTATTTTACAAAATTAACTTAAATAGCTCCCACTCTTCTCATCTTGAAATAAACCTTGTTATTTTTCCAAAATTATGTATAATTGACCTTATGTACATTTTTATATTTAAACCAAAAGATAGCAACACTGAATAAATTTAAAGGGGATTATAATGTCTAATATATTTAAACGAACAAAGGTTGACATGAAGTATCTTTTCAAAGATAGCTCCAAGCTGCCTCCTAAGGCAAGGAAACGCAAAAAGCGTGCTGTAAGAACTGCCTGCGGACTGCTTTTAGTTCTGATTCAGGTTATTTTGACACTCTTGTGCCTTTTTAAAATTATCACACTTGAAATTCTTCCTCTGAATTATCTGCTGATTATCAGTGCAATCCTTATCCTGCTTGTACTGTATGATTTCACTTCGCAGTTTACGAGGGCGCATATTTTAGGAAAAATTTTGTCTGTTATTATGTCGTGTATTCTGCTGTTTTGCTTTATTTTTGCTACGCAGCTCGGAACAACATTAAATATGATGTCAGGCAATACAAAAACTGATATCATAGATGTGATTGTTCTTTCAGAGGACAAGGCTTCCTCTATTAAAGACGCATTATCATACACCTTCGGATACAACAGCAGTGTAAACAGTTCAGTTGTAACAAAGGCGATTTACGATATTGAATCAGATAACAATACAACCTTAAAGACAACTGATTATACCGACTGGAGCAAGATGGTAAATGACTTATATTCCAATAAAGACATACAGGCAATAATCATGAATGATTCGCTCCGCTCTACATTAGCAGAAGAATTTGAAGGCTTTGACACAAAAACAAAAGTTATAGGAACAATTACCATAACCACGCAGATAAAGCTTTCCGCTTCCGATAAAAAAGTAAATGAAGAACCTTTCGTTGTATACTTATCAGGAAATGACGGTTACGGCACTGTTTCCTCTAACGGACGAAGTGATGTAAATATTCTTGCAGTTATCCACCCAAAAACAGGGCAGGTGCTTTTAATTTCAACACCGAGAGATTACTACATCACTATCGAAAACTCCAACGGAAATTCCGGACTTGACAAACTGACGCATGCCGGAAATGCAGGTATAGAGTATTCAATGAGCGCTCTTGAAAACCTTTACGGAGTAAGTATCGATTACTATGTAAAAATTAATTTTACAGGCTGTGTAAACGTGGTAGACGCTTTGGGTGGAATTACCATTAACTCAGAAGTGGAATTTACTAACGGACAGGACGCTGCACCTGAAAGCTATCATTTCGTAATAGGACCAAATGAATGTGACGGTGAAAAGACGCTTGCCTTTGTAAGAGAGCGTCAGGCCTTTGGAAACGGAGATTTCCAGCGTGGACGCAACCAGTCAGCCGCTATTTCGGCTATTATTGATAAGGCAACTTCACCTGCTATTCTTAGTAATTACAGTGCAGTGCTTAATTCTGTATCTGATATGATTTTAACCAATATGTCAGCTTCAACAATGACAGCACTTATTAAAGGACAGCTTGCAAATGCAACAGCATGGAATGTACAGTCATACAGCGCAGAGGGAACTCCTGCTTCAAGAGATTGTACAGTATATAACCTTTCAGCCAAATCTGTTGTATTGCCTGACTACGATTCAGTAAATACTGCAATAGAATTAATCAATAAAGTAATTAATGGAGAGGTATTCAGCGTAGAAGAATATCTTGCCGAAAAAGAAGCACAGAATTAGAAAACAAAATGCCGGCGACAGAAAATTTAATCTGCCGCCGGCATTTTGCTGATTTTAGAAATAAACTGCATAAGCTTCCGTGCTTCCTGTAATTTACCCCTTTAAATCTGTTGTTGAAAAAGTCATGCAGAAATATGCCTCCATTGCACGATTATTGTAATAGTTCATCTTTCCTGCCATAACATCAGGATTTACATTTACAGGCATATCCTCCAGCGTTGCCGCCTTTTGCTTCTTAGCCTGCTCAACCGTAAGCATCTGTTCAAAACTCTGACTGCTGCTGTTTTTCTTCTCTGCCTGTGTTCCTCTGACATTATTTACTCTCTCAACACTGTGTACTTTGCCAATAAGTTCAACCCGTGGAATAACTACTACTGTTTCTGCTTTAATCTCCTCCTTGAAATTACAACCGTGAATTTCTTCACACCTCAGTTACATCATGGGTAATTTGTACTATTTAGATACTCCTTGTATCCTATAAATATTATCGGCAGTCTTACAGAAAATATTTAGCAATAATTTTTGCAACACCGTCATCGTCATTAGACGGTGCAATCTCATCTGCAAATTCCTTTACCTCAGGATATGCATTTTCCATCGCAACTCCCAAGCCTGCATATTTAAGCATTGGAATATCATTCATTCCGTCTCCGCATGCAATAAGTTCCTCTCTTTTAATTCCGAGCAGCTTAAGAAGTTCCCCAAGTGCCTTATCCTTTGCAACTGTTTTAGGCACTACCTCAAGAAAATAATCCTCGGAATAAAATGCATTGAGTACACTGCCATGCCTCTTTAAAAGTTCCTCCTGGACAGGAATGAGCCTGCTGTGTTCTCCAACAACCAGAAATTTAGCCACGCTGTACGTTACAAAGCTTTCCAGATTATCCACTTTCTTTATCTGTGCGTTATTACATTTTGCTTCCTTTAACACATACTCGTCACTGTCGCTCTCTGCAACAATAACATCTTCATAATACGTCAATGCGTATACTCCGTTTTCATGGGCAAGCTCACAAATATCGTGTTTACACTCATTCGGCAAAAGGTTGCTGTATATGAGTTCATTTGTTTTGCAGTCTACAATATTACCGCCATTATAGGCAAGAATATAGCCGCCATGCTTTTCAAGTTCAAGCTTTCCGGCAATCGGTGTAATTCCGAATAGTGGTCTTCCTGAAGCAAGGATAATCTTCACCCCGGCATCTGCCGCTTTGATAACTGCTTCTTTATTATATTCAGAAAGCCTCTTATTGCTGTCTGTCAATGTTCCGTCCAAATCAAGTGCAAGTGCTTTATATTTCATATGTTCTCCATTCCGCCCAAAAGGCACTCATATTAATCATACTTATGTTGTCCGTATTTTGATAAATGATTCCATCAAATCCAACTTTCCGTAGCCATAAACATCATCAGGGTATAATACATTATTATCCCTTACCGCACCGCGAATCAGTATGGATTTGACTTCATTATTTCCCATATACGGAAGATTTTTATAAAATACTCCCCACGTAAGCAGCAGTGCCGCCGCTCCCGCTGTATGTGCTGCTGCTACGCTTGTTCCCGTTTTTCTTGTATAGCCGCCTCCTGCCTTTACACCATATACATCTACTCCCGGTGCAACCAAATCCGGCTTTACCATGTCATTAGCCGTATATCCTCTTCCCGATGAAATGTAGGCGGCGCCAGTCACATGATTATACGCTCCCACGCTGATTACACGCTCTGCGGCGCTTGGCTCAGTAAGCGTTGTAGACGGGTCTGACTGCAGAAAAAATGTATCTCCTGTCAAAAACTCCTTCAACGGCAGCCACGCATTATAACTCCCCACAATATTTGTAAGGCTGTAAACATCTATTTTCCAAATGCCCTGCGCCGGATTGATAAATCTCATAAAAATAACTTCATACCCGGAAACTGTCTCGACTACACGATAATCCACCGTAAGCTGTGACTGTTCAAGTAAAAAATTAAAAATACTGCTCGTTCCAAGCCTTGCCGGAATCCTTGGGATAACCTCCCCTGACGGAGAAGTTATCGATACTGATAATATATCCTGACTTTCCGCCCAGATTTCCATTGCAAAACCACGCTCATTTGCACCGACATTAATTTCAATCTGTGAGCTTTCCGTACTTGAAGCT
>JAGAJD010000183.1 GCA_017626275.1 Lachnospira sp. | reverse complement strand
GAGTTGTATACTCCCTGAAATACATTTCTTTCTCATTATACTCTACTTCCACCGAATATCCCGGCTCTGTTCCGCTGTATGATGATAAATTATCGCTTATGTCTGGAAATACTTCTATAAAACGTGATTTAACCCATGAGTATATATATGCAGAGGCTTTTCTAAAAGCGTCTTCCGTTTTCAAATGTGTTGTATCTATGTATGTCTCTGCCTGAAACACTTTGAAATTACCAAGCGGCTTAAATGGTTCAAAGCGTTTCCTTCGTCCGCCATATTCACTATCCTGATTCTGCACTCTGTCAAGCTTTAAAAATGTATCCTTAAGCTTTTCATTCTTAGGCCCTATCTGGTTGACAATTCTTATAATATTATTAACATTAAGCTCCGTTCCTTTGTCGGAGGTGTTATTCCAAAGCTGCGCAATCGCAAGCTCTCTGTCAAACTTATAAATAGCCTTGGCAAGCTCTGTATCCGCGTCAAGAATCTCCTTAATTTCAGGCATTAACGGATCATTATCAAGCTTCAGTCTGTAATGGCAGCGAATCATATCACACCATTTTTTATCCTTGTAATGCTGATGTCCCAAATCTTCCAAAAGCTGTACAATCGAGTCATCACACAACTCAAGCGTAGCAAGAATACTGTTCATCTTTCTTGCCAGTGCTTCATTGCCTATTCCAAACGCTGAACCTTTATATCTTAAATCATGTTCAATCTCATGCCAGCCCTCAAATGAATTAGTTCTCACCTGCACCTCAAATGTATTGTCTACATACTCCGAAAGCACAGGATTGACGATTGTCTTGCTAAGATATGCCGGAAGTTTAAAAATTCCGTTTACCTTCATCGCCTTAAATTCATATTCATTATTTTCCGTAGTCTCCCACTTACCAGGCTCTGCAAATAATGTATCAAGCAGGTTCATGCATATATCTACATCATCCGTAAAATACAGCATAATACGGATTCCAACCAGATCCTGCATTTTTTATCTTCATTTTCTGTCCCCGGTCTTTTATAATCCTTGTAAATCAGCTTGTCTACCATAGAATCAACAGCCTTGACCCTGTATGCAATACGATAATAAAAACCTGCTTTTTTTAATTTTTCCTCTATTATACTTAACAAATCTACCTTTACAATATCAGGTACGATTATTTTCTCAACATTCTCCTTCGTAAATAATTCATTTACAGCTCTATTACTCATTTCCGCCCCTTTAAGTTATACTAAAATCGCATCTGTTTCCGGAATAATTGTAATATTTCGATATCTATCAGAATCACTCAAATCAACCTCTTCCCCGTCAAAAAGCCTGATTACAGGACGCAGCGGATTACTGTTGGCAGCAACTATTCCCTCTCTTCCGTCTGACAGAAGCACTTCCGTTCCTAACGGATAAATTGATACACACTGAACAAATACTTCAACAATTTTTCTGTCAAACAATCTGTCACAGGCCCCCATAAGATACTCTACTGCCTCTGATCTTGCATAAGGCGGTTTATATGGTCTTTTGGAAATCAATGCGTCAAATACATCAGCAACATGTATAATTTTAGCATATATATAAATTTCATCTCCCGCAAAGCCAATCGGATATCCGCTTCCGTCCTCATTTTCATGATGTGACAGCACTCCCGCACGTACTTTTGAACTTATATCCATTCTCTTGCGCAGTATATTAAACGCAAGCTGCGGATGCTGCTTGACATGATCGTATTCTTCCTGCGTAAGACTCCCCTGCTTATTTAAAATCTGAGTTTTAAGCATCTGCTTTCCTACATCATGAAGCATTGCAGATGTACTGAGCTGTACCAGAGTATTCTTGTTATAGCCCAGTTTCAAACCGATAATTGTACTTATAACGGCAACATTTACAGAATGACGGTATGTATAGTCATCATACGTTCTCAAATCAATCATATCAATGCTGATTGGCGGGTGTGACATAATCTGCTCCACAATTTTTTCCGCAACCTCCATACAGGCGTCCAAATCACCTCTGCTTAATGCATCTACACCTTCATTTCGAAGCTCCTGCGTAATATTATCACGTACATCTATATCCTTTGCAAGATCATCTTCTATATAAAACCCATCAAGACCTCTTCCACTTAATCTTTGTATATAATCCTGCGTCATAATTGTACCCGCCACAAGAAGCACACGGTTGACGCTGTCGTACAGTGGTTTTGCAAGTATCATATTCGGTTTTGCCTTTTCTATTCTAACATAGCGCATATATTCCTCCAACTAATTTATACTTATCTCCCCTTGTTGTCTACAAATAATTCCCGTTCTATTCTTTCTCTTAATTGTTCTTTAACAGCTTCAGTTGTAAATGCAGCCTCCACGGAATTATACAATAGCTGCTTATACAAATCATCTTTAATCTCAAACACTTCTTTAAGCCGCTCAAATTCCTTTTGAATTGTCGTATCCGATACCGTCATATTATCTGTATTAACCGTCACCTTAACTCCCGACTGTATAAATTCCATAATAGGATATTCTTTAAGGCTTCCCACCGCCTTTGTATTTAAATTGCTGGTAGGACACAATTCTAACATTATATTATATTTTCTTAATAATTCCAATACCCTTTTATCTTCAATGGCATGAATCCCATGTCCGATTCTCACCGCTCCCATATTGACAGCCTGCTCTACGCTTTCTGCACCTGCTGCCTCTCCTGCATGAATGGTAATCGGAATTTTTAATTCTTTCGCACGTTCAAATAATTCAGCAAACTGCATTGTAGGATACAGTGCCTCCGCACCTGCCAAATCAACACCGCACACACCCTTGCCAAGATATTTTCCTGCAAGCTCTACCGTGGCAGAATTTGCCTCTCCGTTATCATCTCCACGCATACAGCATAAAATAATTCCGGCACGAATCGTATATTCCGAACTTTCTTCAACTTTTGCAAGTCCTCTTAATATTGCTTTGACAACCTTCTCCTGACTAAGCCCCTGCCTTGTATGAAGCTGCGGTGCGAAACGGACTTCGCAATACATAAGCCCCTGCCTGTCCAGTCTGCATAATAAGGAATAAATACTTTCCTCCAATGCCTCTTCTGTCTGCATAAGCTTTAACGGAAAATCAAATTTCGTAAGGTATTCATTCAAATCCTTACACTCCAACGGTACAGTAAGAATTTTTTTCAATTCCGCATCTGACATTTCCAGTGAAATATCCTGCTGCGCTGCAAGCTTTCTTACAATATCCTGCGGCAATGAACCGTCTAAATGCAAATGCAGATCAACATAACAATGCAAATCTTTATTATTCATACCACTCCCCCATTCTGCCGCTTTTTTAAAAGTGTCGTAACTTTCTTTATATATAATTTATCATTTTTATGTCATAAAAAAAATTACTTCTTTACAAAAATAAAAACTTACAATAATTTGATTAATCCATG
>JAGAJD010000182.1 GCA_017626275.1 Lachnospira sp. | reverse complement strand
CTCTTCAACAGTAATATCGTCAATCTGCGCTGTTCCCGTACAATTACATATCTGAAGGATATTAGTATATTCCCCCGTCTTAATTCTGTCTGAAGCTCTGCATTTAGAATTATTTCTCACAAGAAGCTTACGAAAGATTGAAGACTTTGTCGTATTAATCACATTTTTTATCGGAGAATATATATCTGTAAGAACAGTCTTTTCCCTTTCCTCGTACACCTTTACGTCCATATCAAGCACAAGTTCCACCTGCATATCCCTGTTTTCGCCGTCATAATCAGGTTTCACCTCTATATTGGAGCTTAGAACATTATATTTTACATAGCTTATCATATCCTGCGTACAGCCGTTTACATCCAGCTTTCCGCTGAAGCTGAGCGTAGTCTCATACCACTGAGGCATACTGATATCCTCAACCGCCGAATACATCACAAAAACACTTAACTCTCCGCTGATGTCCATACCGTCGTCCGTAAGCCTTGTATTAAAGCTTCTTACATCAACATCGTCCCACAACAGCTCTGCCGCCTCCGGCTTACTTCCCGGCAGTGCAAAGCTTTCACGTATTCTTAAATTATCCCTTAAGCTTACTGCGAGCTGCGAATATTCAACATCTGTGCTTTTAAGCTGTAATCTGTCGTTCTCCTCTGTATCCAAAAGTCCGCAGCCTATCGGTGTATCCTGAATCTCTTCGCAGACCACAGTCAACGATATAATTGCTTTGACGCTGATTTTACGTGAATTAATCGTTTTTACAGTGATATCCTCTAATTTTGCCTGACATGACACGGAAGTATTGTCACAATCCTGCGACAGATTTATAATTTCGTTTATATTCATGCTGCCTGACATTTTTACAGGCACAAGACGCCCCTGCATGGCGTTATTTCCTGTATAAAGCAGTGCAAATTCCATATTTCCCGATACTTCCGCCCTGTCTGCCGACACCTTTACGGAATCAATATGTACATTTCCCCTTTCTTTTACAATCATATCAATATCCGGTCTGCTGTCCGGGACGTTAAAATCATCATCTAACGTAATCTGCATCGTATTACTACACAAAATTCTGTTTTCATGGATTTCTTCTCTGTCTATTCTCAAAATATTTTCCCCTTTCCATCATAATTTGCCTGTTATCATTCTATGTATAAGACTCTTCACTTATTACATATTAAACACCACGGACTCTTCTCTTTTTTCTATCTTGAGAACAATATACGGAGTAGTCGGAAGCTCCGTCACCTGCTCCCCTGATTCAGGTCCTAACAAATCCACGTCTACATAAATTGCATTAGTGCCTATATAAATATCATTTACCCTGATGCTGTAACCACTCGTCGGCTGCGTGCCATATCCGGCAACAATATATGTATAATCCTTTGTCGCATACGTAAGCCTGATTGTATTTTCTTTTTTGGATTCTATAAGCTTTTTAAGCTCCAAGGGCAAATCCTCATTTTCCACCACCGTATATTCCAATCCCGATACCTTATCACTGTCTTTTTTTATAACGCTGCATCCGCACAGCGTAAGAACACATATCATCAGCAGCGCGATGGAAAGCAATTCCCGTTTAATTTTCCGTATCATAAACAAAAGCTCCATAATAAGATTTGTTATCATCTTATTACAGAGCTTATAAATATATTCTTAATTTGAGGCTGTTTACTGTACAGCGTAGCCCTTTGCCTTAATCACATCAATTACAGCGTCAACATATTCCTCACAGATTTCTTTAGTTCCCGCTTCAACCATAACACGCACAACCGGCTCGGTACCGCTCTCCCTTACAAGGATTCTTCCGTCTGTGCCAAGCTTTTTGGCTGTCTCTTCAACTATTGCCTTGACATCTGAATCATTCTGTGCCTGCGTCTTATCAGTAACGCGGATATTCTTTAACACCTGCGGATAAATAACAAGCGGTGCTGCTAACTGACTGAGCGTCTTTTTCTTTGCAAGCATAACCTCCATCATCTTAAGCGCAGTTATAATTCCGTCTCCGGTAGTCGCATATTTGCTGAAAATAATATGTCCTGACTGCTCGCCTCCCAGACGGTAGCCGTTCTGTGACATACATTCATAAACATATTTATCACCAACCTGCGTCTTTTCATAGTCGATTCCAACCACATCAAGTGCCTTATAGAGACCAAAATTGGACATTACCGTAGTTACAATCTTATTATCTACCAGTTTATCTCTGTCTTTCATGTAGCAGCCGTAAATATATAAAATATGGTCGCCTGTTATAACATCGCCATTCTCGTCCACACATAGACATCTGTCAGCATCTCCGTCAAATGCAAAGCCAGCATCTAAATGCTCACGCTTTACAAGCTCCTGAAGCCCCTCTATGTGTGTAGAACCACAGTTATTATTAATATTTGTTCCGTCAGGCTCTGCGTTGATAACATATGTCTTAGCTCCCAGTGCGTCAAAAATGCCCTTTGCAAGCGTCCACGCACTTCCGTTCGCCGCATCAAGACCGATACGCATACCCTTAAAAGAGTAGATTGCAAGGCTCATAAGATAACCCATATAACGGTTTCTTCCCGCAGTATAGTCCACCGTACAGCCAATCTTTTCTTTTGTCGCAAAAGGAAGCTCATGCATATCGCCATCGAGATACTTTTCAATCTCTCCGATAACGTCCTCACGCATTTTTTCGCCTTTATCGTTAATAAGCTTAATTCCGTTATCATAAAATGGATTATGGCTTGCAGATATCATAATTCCACAGTCAAAATCCTCAGTGCGAACAACATATGATACGCTCGGAGTAGTTGTTACATGAAGAAGATATGCATCTGCTCCCGAAGCCGTAAGTCCTGCAACTAATGAATACTCAAACATATAGCTGCTTCTTCTCGTGTCTTTTCCGATTACTATCTTCGCTTTGCCGTCCTCATGATTCTTTCCATAATACCAGCCCAAAAATCTTCCGACCTTATAGGCATGTTCCACCGTAAGATTTACATTTGCCTCACCGCGAAAACCGTCTGTGCCAAAATATTTTCCCATATCTGCTCCTTAATCAATTATTCTGCATATCCATTCGGATTATTCTTCTGCCAGTTCCATGAATCAGCACACATTTTCTTCAAATCACGCTCTGCTTTCCAGCCCATTTCTTTGTATGCTTTGCCTGCGTCACAGTACATTGTAGCAACGTCTCCGGCTCTTCTGTCCTTAATCTCGTATGGAATCTTAACGCCTGATGCTTCTTCAAAATTCTTAA
This sequence comes from Lachnospira sp., assembly GCA_017626275.1. Lineage (GTDB taxonomy): Bacteria > Bacillota > Clostridia > Lachnospirales > Lachnospiraceae > Lachnospira. Next base: position 4,360 of record JAGAJD010000182.1, on the reverse strand, counting down.
CAATATCAAGCACCGAATATCCATGTCCAGTACCAAGATTATAAATCTTAAGTCCCGGCTTCTCCTTAAGCTTTTCGATTGCCTTTACATGTCCCAACGCCAAATCCACTACATGAATATAATCTCTCACACCTGTTCCGTCAGGTGTATCATAGTCATCACCAAATACCCCGAGGCATTTTAATTTTCCTACTGCCACCTGCGTGATGTACGGCATAAGGTTATTCGGTATTCCGTTTGGATTCTCTCCAATCAAACCGCTCTCATGCGCTCCTATCGGATTGAAATAACGAAGAAGAATTACATTCCACTCAGAATCCGCCTTCTGAATATCGGTCAAAATCTGTTCGAGCATTCCCTTTGTCTGACCATACGGATTAGTAATCTGCCCCTTAGGACATTCCTCTGTAATCGGTACAAATGCAGGATCACCGTAAACAGTAGCTGACGAAGAAAAGATGATATCCTTTACGCCATGCTTTCTCATCACATCAAAAAGCACAAGTGAACCTGATATGTTATTCATATAATATTCAAGAGGCTTGGCAACTGACTCTCCAACTGCCTTTAATCCTGCAAAATGAATACATGATTCAATCTTTTCTTTGGCAAAAATCTCATCTAACGCTCCTCTGTCGTTAATATCTGCCTCATAAAATGTAACAGGCTTTCCCGTAATTTTCTCAACTCTTTTTAAAGCCTCTCTGCTTGAATTAACAAGATTATCGACAACTACAACCTCATAGCCTGCATTTTGCAGCTCAACAACAGTATGGCTTCCTATATATCCTGCTCCGCCTGTAACTAAAATTGACATACCTTAATTTCCTCTCTTTCTCTATCAATAGGCTTTTATGCCCTGATAAATCTCTTTTAAGTTTTCTCCAAAATAATCTTCATTTTTAAGCGTTTTGTCAAGCGACTTAGAGATAACCTGTGCATATACAGTGCTGAATTTTTCAGCCGTTTCTCCATACATATGTCCCTCTCTGTCCCAGAAATCTTCTTCCGTCCTGTCAAACGCTTCAAAAGTAAGATAATTAAAATTATAATACTCCACATTAAGCTTATTGGCAAGATTTCTTATATAAGAATCTGCCGCCGCAAACTTGTCAGCCTGCCCTGCCACAGTTTTTGGGTCCTGCACTACTGTGGTAAAAATAATTTTAATATTATTTCTTCTGCACAAATCAACAATTTTTTCAATATATTCACACTCACTGTCCGAAACCTTCGCCTCATTCCACTCCAGAACAGACGTCGTTGCCTTGGAAGCTTTTTTAGATTTACTTATAAAGCCTTTTCCCTCATAGGTATCATTTTTATCCATACTGACTACGTACGGCGAATATTCCCTATACTCTTTTGAAAGCTTTTTCTTAACAGTCTTGTCAATCATATAATAACACTGCCAGTAATTAGTCCATTTAAGAAAAGCCCCACGGTATTCCTCCCTTGCAATTCTGTCCACAAAATATGAGACTTTCTGACCACATGAAGGATATCCGTTATATACCTGATGAAACAAAATACTCTCGTCATGGCGGTTTATAAGATATTGATAATCTATATCAAGAATAACAGTTTTAGGACTGCCGTTTTTAACTGCATATTTTAATATGTGATATGCATCTATCATATATTCCCCGCCTATACACATATTCGTGGTATTCATATTAAGCCCTTTATCCAGTTCCTGTGCAGAAAGCCCATAGCTTCCATGCGAGGCGCCAAGAATTATGCATTCCCGATTTTCCTGTGTAAGTTCATAAAACATTGTTCTTGTCAGTCCCGGCTGCACAAGCATAAAATTCAGCAGATTATTAAGCAGTACAACGAGTGCAATAAATACTGCCGCCGTTATTATACCTCTTTTTTTCTTCATTTTCTTAAATTACCTTCCAAATCTAAAACTGTGCATACATAAATTCAGTTGTTGATCCTACATATCCAAACGGTGCCGTTGCAAAAATAAGCACCAGATAAATCAGCCACCGAACCAAAAGCGGCCTTTCTGCCACAAAATCACGCAGCTTAATCCCTTTTTCTTTCATTATGCTTGAAATAAAAAGAATTATAACAGCGACAATTAAAATCTGCCAGTCACGCTTAATAAGTCCAAGTCTGTAAAGACTTCCGTCCGTCAGCACTGAAAGCCGAAACCTGAAAAATACCGCTCCCATCGCCTTAAAGGCCTGCCCCGCTGTGGCACAGCCGTCAAACAGCCAGCCGATATTTACAAGGATAAACGTCCTTATAATCTGTATTACCTTCCAACCCTTAGATTCGGTATTTATATGACATTTTTTAGCAAGCCCTGCATAATATGGTTTAAGAAGACTGCTTACCGCTATAATAATTCCGTTATAAATTCCATATATAATAAACTTCCATGCCGCACCATGCCAGACACCTACAATAAAAAATATCAACAGGTTTGCAAGGCATATAGGAAGCACCTTTCCCGTCGTCTTACCAAATATTTTCTTTGCCTTCTTACCAAATGACAGCATTTTTTTTGAAACCGATACAGGATAAAATACATAATCCTTCATCCATGTTCCGAGTGTAATATGCCACCTTCTCCAAAATTCAGAAATCGATTTGCTAAAATACGGCTGACGGAAATTTTCATCAAGCTTAATGCCAAATATCTCAGAAACACCGATAACTACATCGATTCCCCCTGAAAAATCACAGTATTCATAAATTGAAAACAACAAAAGCGCCACAATTACATAAACACCGGTGTATGTATCTAAATCAGAAAATACAGCATTGGCAAAAACATACGCCCTGTCTGCCAGTATAAGCTTTTTGGCAAGTCCCCATGCAATTCTCTGCGCACCGTATTCAATATTTTTCAAATCAAAATCATTACCGCCCAAAAGCTGTGGTGCAAGCCTGTCAAAACGCCCAATCGGTCCCTGAAGAAGCTGCGGAAGGTATGCCCCAAACAGTGCAAGCTTAAAAATGTTCTTCTCAGGCTCATATTTTTTCCAATATACATCTATTACATATGACATCATCTGAAATGTGTAAAATGAAATTCCAAGCGGCATTACAAGGTCAATGCGCTTAAGATTTTCATTTCCTCCAAAGCATGACAAAACAGAGTTGACATTGACAATGGCAAAATTAATATATTTCATAAACACCAGTATTCCAAAATTAGAAACCAATGCGGCTATAAGCCACCTGCGCCGTATCCTCCTGTCCTCCTGCACCGCTATTATTCTTGTTATGCAGTAGCTTGTAACAATCGTAAACACAATATATCCCATGCAGCGAAGCCCGTATGTAGCATAAAATATAAAACTAACGCCAAGAAGCAGCCACCACTGAAACCTCTTTGGTATCAGATAATAGAATACTGCCGTAACCGCAATAATCAGGAAAAATCCCGCTGATATATATGACATCTTCTTTTCTCCGAATCAAAATAATCTCCGCATTGCAAATTTTAGCATATTTCGACACATACTACAATGTATATTAGCTAAACTTTTACAGTTGTTTAGTACTTGACGCTTCCTGTTTGTCGTATTATATTTACATATGTATGTGAAAAAAATCACAGAAGACATTATAATTGATATATACCGCCATTTTATGGCAGAAGGTGAGGTTTTATGAAAAAACTTTTAGAACAGATTGTAAAGTTCGGAATTGTCGGTGCGCTTGCTTTTGTTATTGACTACGCAGTACTTTTTGTGCTTGTGGAGTTTTTCCATATGGATTCGATTGCCGCCGCAACTATTTCGTTTACTGTTTCTGTTATATTTAATTATCTTGCAAGCATGAAATATGTTTTCGTCGGAAGAGCAGACCAGTCAAAAAGAACACAGTTTATTATATTTATCGTGTTAAGCGTGATAGGTCTTTTAATTAACGATGGTATTATGTGGGTGCTTAACGGTATCCTTAAAGGCTTTATTCCTACATATTATTATCTCATATCCAAAATCGTAGCAACAGCAATCGTTATGGTATGGAATTTTGTATCAAGAAAGATTTTTCTTGAAGAAAAAAATGCTGATAATAAATAACTCTGAAAATAAAAAGACTTCCGGAATTGCAAGGCTGCTGTCTCTCAAAGCTTTACAACTCCGGAAGTTTTTTATTATCTGCTGTTTATCAACCTTTCTTTTAAAATCTCTTTTGTTGCGTTCTCTCCCTTACAGCACTCATCTCCAAAAATTCCCCCGGAGTAAGCGCCGTAACCTCCGAATTTTTAAAATCCTTTGTATTACAGGTAATAATATAGTTCGCTCTGACTTCTTTGGCACACTTATCCTGCAAACAATCTTCAAAATCAGAAAATGAATCCTTCTCAATAGCGTCTAAAACCTCTTTTTGT
>JAGAJD010000181.1 GCA_017626275.1 Lachnospira sp. | reverse complement strand
TCTCTCCGCAAACAGAAAATCTGACCACAGTTTAAAGCTGTCTATCAGAGTTTCAAACCACTCCGTCAACTCTTCACGGCTGTATTCCTGAACAAAACGCTTTATTTTTTCCGTCTCCGCATTGCAGTATGTCATCTGTATAGATATTTTTTCAAGTTCATGCTTCTGCATATAAATATATCCGTAACACATCGCCTGCGCCTTATGCACATACACTGCTTCCTTAAGCTTCTCCGTGTCCTGCTGCGTTGTTTTAATCTCATCAATCGTGACCTCTGAAAGCGGCTCCTTATTTCCCTCACCGTCCTCCGACAGATTACTTATAATACCGTCTGCCCTGCCCTCAAGACAGATTAAATAATCAATGTCCTCCACACGCTTTGGAATTTCTATTTTAAGCGGCACCTCTGCGTGATAAGCCGCTCCCATGCTCTTCTGTATCTTTTTGTGAAGCTTTGCGCCCTCCTGCATAAGCTTAATATCAGACATTCCTCCGCTTCTGTTGTCAATATCCCCTGTTCTGCATAAAAATTCAACCAGACTCCGGACAGATATTTTAATCACATTTCCTTTTATTACATACATAGTCTTCTCCGAATCTATTCTAATGTACCGACATGTTCATTAACTTCATATAGATAAGACCTGCCTTTTTTTCCCACTCTTTTTACCGTCCCCATATGATAAAGAATATTTAATGCCATTCTAGCCGTACTTACTGATATCCTGCCTGCCTTTGCAAATTCTTCCGATGTAAATGCCCCTTCAAGCTCATACGGAACAAACTGCATGTAATCCTCCGGCTGTTCAACCGTAATAATCTCCCTAATTCCTATGGGAATCCTGTCCATCTTTTCTCCGCTTCTTCTTCCGCGTCCCGATGACTTTGACGTACCCATCAGCTTATATTCTTCCATATCCATTAGTACGAGATTTATTTTAAGGCCTGTATTCTTCAAATAATCTTTAATTTTATACATTTCAAAAAATGCGTCATACATAGTATAATGTCTCGGTGACTTTCTTCTTGCACATACTTCTCCCGTCTGTCTGTCAACCCATGACACCCATTTATTACATGGCATTGGATATACAATGGTCACAGGATAATAATTTAAGAACACTGAGAGTTTTTCACGCAGTCTGTCAAAACTTCTCGTCTGTATCTCAATTATTCCTTCTTTATTATATATATCAGCAAAATAGCCATGAAGTGCTACTTCCTGACAATCAGGGTCCGGCTCAAAAAAATTTTTCAAAACACCATGAACCGTCTTTTCCGATAGTGTTCCAATTCCTTTATCGTTATGATTTTTTCCAACAATCGCTTTTTTAGCGTCTGTAAATCTTTCATGTTCAATATAACTTATAAGCTCTGTTTTCATTTATCAGTTTCTTCTCAGTCCATAATAAGCTGCAATTCCCCTTGCGTCTGCTTTTCCCATCTCAATCAGCATTTCATCATCTGACAGAAAATTCGCAACATCATATTTATTATCCATGTAAGCATGTTCTACAATAATTCCTGTAATTCCATGGTATTTTGAATTGCGGATTACATTATAATAGTCAGCCCTTGAACCGTCAGGATACCAGTTTGTTCCGTCATCATCATATGCATCGCTGTCTTTTGAACATATGCCATTGTCATTAAGACCTATATTTCTTAATTCCTGAGCAATACACTCTGACACATCTCTTCCAATACCATTGTACTCTGATGCATAATTGCTGTTAGGATAATAAATTTCAAATCCCGAAAACCCGTATACTCCTGCATTGTTGTGAAGACTTACAAAAAGTGATGCTCCGACAGAAGCTGCATAATCCGTCCTCTGTTCCAAATCTGTCTTTACACTGCTTCCTGCAAACGGACATGCAAGTGTATCATGAGTAAGATATACTGTAACTCCCGGATATTTTTCAAGTTCTTCCTTGCACGCAAGCGCAATTTTAAAATTAATCTCATGTTCTTTAAGTCCATAGTAGCTGGCACCGGTGTGTCTGCTGTCATGTCCCGGATCCAACACCACGACTACATTATTATAATTTTCCATAACTCCTGTCGTTTCATTGTAATAATACCATTTATCATTCCTATACATGAAACCATACTGCATAATGCCTGTCTGCGTATCATAGTAATAACTGTTTCCATGGTGATACACCTCTCCTTTTTGCATGATTCCTGTTATTTCATCATAATAATACCAGTTATTTTTTCTGAATACTTCACCTTTCTGCATAATTCCTGTTATCTCATCATACAGATACCAGTTTTCTTCCTCACTGCAATACTCACCATGCTGCATTTTGCCTGTAATATCATCAAAACGGTACCAGCCTCCACATATAAAACTTTCTCCGTGATGCATCTGACCGTTTATCTCATCGTAATATACCCATTTTCCCTCGTCTGTACCATCAGGAATATATGCAAAGCCTTTCTTCATCTCTCCTGTTGACAAATCAAACCAATACCAGCCTCCATAGCGGAAATCTTCGCCTTTTATCATATTTCCATCACAATCATAACGCACCCATTTTCCGGCTGTACGTTCTTCATTTACCGGAATAAAAACGTCCTTGTCAACCGCCATGCTTCCGTCCGCCTCAAACCAGTACCATGCATCTGTCTCAGGATTATAAGCTTCCTTCTCCCTTGCCGGCACACCATAATCAAACCAATATTTCTTACCTGTCGCTTCATCGACTGCCAGTCCGTTATAATCGTAATCAATCTCACCATTTATGTAATAATGCCACTCACCGTTATCACAGTAAAGCCCTTCTCTTTCTTCCGCCAATGCCGTTAATTTCATTTGCAGCAGCGCAACAACAATGCCCACTGCCAAAATTCCTCCAAATGCTGATATACGGCACAATTTTTTCAAACCTTTCACTTTTTTCCTCCCGTTTTACAAATCATAAATATTTTGAACAGTAATACATATGTAGTATATAACTTACAGTTTTATATTTCAAGTTGACATACTCCGCTAAAAAATGTCATACTGTAAACATATGTGTTTACACATATGTTAGCATATATAAAAGACCTTTTACGGCATAATGGAGGTTTGTATGATTTCGATTAGTCTTTGTATGATTGTAAAAAATGAAGAAAAACTTTTAAAACGCTGCCTTGATTCTTATAAGTCTGTCTGCGATGAAATCATTATTGCTGATACCGGCTCTACCGACCGTACTAAGGAAATTGCAGCAGAATATACCGATAAAATTTATGATTATAAGTGGGCAAATGACTTTGCCGCCGCAAGAAATTTTGTTTTTTCCAAAGCTTCATGTGACTACATATTTTCAGCAGATGCTGATGAAGTTCTGGATTTTGAAAACCGTAAACGTCTTATGGCATTAAAAAAATGTCTTTTGCCTGAAATCGATATTGTCCAGATGATTTATGTTAATGAAAGCACACATAATACAGTATACAATTATAAAGAGGAGTACCGTCCAAAGCTTTTCAAACGGCTGCGCAGCTTTCAATGGATTTCACCTATCCATGAAACAGTACGCTTAGAGCCTGTTGTTTTTGACAGTGATATCAAAATTCTTCATCTTCCCGAAAGCAGCCACAGCAAACGTGATTTTTCTATTTTTATTAATGCTATCGAAAAGGGAACATATCTTGAAAATTACGTTGTGATAATGTTCTGTAAGGAGCTGTTTATTTCCGGTGCGGACGAGGATTTTTTGCAGGTACAGAATGTCTTTGAAAATATTCTTGCAAAGGAAGACCGAAATGAAGACTGCCGTAAAAACATAGCCTGCGTTCTTGCAAGAATTTACAGACTGAAAAATGACTGCAACAACTTTTTTAAAATTTGCTTAAAAGACATGGCTTCCAATCCATGTGCAGAAATATGTATGGAGCTTGGGAATTATTTTTACTCTGCCGGAGATTATGAAGAGGCAGCTCTATGGTACATAAACGCTTCAAGCGAGACACCAAGCATTATTGATATCCACTCATCGGGAGATGCCCCTCTTTATATGCTCTCCAAATGCTATGAACGTCTGTCAGAAGCTGCGCATAATGCCAGCGACAATGAGTTATATGAAGCTTATCACAGCAATATGCTTACCTATGATAAGCTTGCAAAAGAATGGGAACCGCCTGCACAGCAGTAGTTAAAGAAATGTCTGCAAACAAACAAAAATCACTGCGGTGGGGTTTATTAAAATCCTCTCACCGCAGTGATTTTTTAAGTTCTCTTTACTTCATCTACATCGTCAATTTCAAGCAGTTCCAGTTCAT
>JAGAJD010000180.1 GCA_017626275.1 Lachnospira sp. | reverse complement strand
CCTTTTAACTTCGCCATAATAAATCCTCTCTGTATCTCTAATTTTCGTGGTTGTATTTACTACGGATTAATCCAGAATTTTCCTTATTTGAATATTCTTCTGTTTGGATAAATCCACAAATTCCATACCCACCTGCACAAGCGGGCGTGATATATCAAACTGGTTAATCATTATAACCTTTCCTGTTCTTCCGTCACTCAATAATACATTCTGATGAATTATTGTCTGTGCAATATTCGATGTAAATTTCATAAGAAACTGCGAATCTAATATGTTGTCAAAATTCATATTTTCCATATGCTTTAACGCAGCAAATACAGACATAGGTTGAACACCTTCTTCTTTCATCGTATATGTATCATAAATATCTGCTATTGCGAGAATACGTGAAATTTTATTGATGCCATCATAATGAACCTGTAACGGAAATCCGCTTCCATTCATTCTCTCATGATGAGTAAGTACCGCCTGCTTGATATCATTATCAATATTCTGATCTTTAATAAGGTTGTATCCATAAATAACATGCTTCTCATATCTGCCATTTTCCATTTCTTCACGAAATGTAAATGAACCAAGCTTGTCTTCAGGAAATTTTAAAATTCCTATATCGTGCAAAAGTCCGGCAACAGCAACATTTTCAATTTCCTGCTGTGTACAGTTCACCCATTTTGCAAGAATCTGCCCGAATATCGAAACATTGATAGAATGTGTATATAACGATTCCGTATTTTTCTTCATCATGCGCAGCATATTAAAAAGGTCTATTTCATTATTGGATTTCTGTAATATTTGATTAGTTGTATCCAGTAATAATGAAACATTAACATCTTTGGTGCTATATACTATATCCTTTAAATTTTCAGTTAATGTGTTTTCGGCAATTGTAAAACTCTCCTTAAACTCCTTAAACTGCTTTCCGGCTTCTGTATGTTCTGCGCTGTCATCAACAGATGCCGAATCTTTCTCCCCCATCTGATATCTTATCATAACACTATCAATAAAATGTTTTGATAAAAGGTTTACTACCTCCTTAGTAACAGGAGTTTCCTGCGTAACAAGAATAACACCTGAATTGTTATAGACATTTTCCGTAATTATCATTCCCTTTCTCAAACGAGACACTGATACCCGTAAACCTGCCATATTACCCTCCAATTTATATTTATCACATTACAAATCCCTCTTTATTTATTTTATCACAAAATGTCCGAAACTATCAAGTATTGCAGCTTAATTTATGGTAATAGTTCCGCCTAACTACAATAAAAATCTTAAAAGCGGATCGAGCAGTTTTATGATATATCTCTGAATCCTTTCTTTTATAGAAACATTTTTGCCAACCAACTGACTAAATTCATCTGAATTAAGCTCCGCTTCTTTTGCATACTGCTGATAACTCAAAAGATTTTCCCTTAGCTGCGCATTTACTTCCTCGCTCTGAACAACAAGCATTAATTCTGTATCCTGATACACGCTCTTCATATCCATATTAAATGAACCGACTATCGCAATATCATCATCAATCACAATGCTTTTTCCATGATACGAAATACCGCCCTCATATTCCAATACATTAAGTCCCGTATTTAGTATCTTTTCTTTATTTAAAGCGTAATCTACCGCCCCGAAAGGATTGCCGTTGTTTGCCGAAGAATTAGTCATCATCGTAACAGACGGTGCTTTGCTGCAAATCTCATTGAATGACTTGTACATCATATTATTACATATAATATACGGAGTATGTATAATTACCTGCTTGTCCGCATTTTTCATCAGCTCGCTTAACCCGTAGAAAACATACGGTTCTTTTGAATAGAGTGACGTCGGATTGGAAATCAGAGTAATCTTATTTACAGGTTTCGTATCCGTCCATGCGTTAGTCGTGTCAAACCACTCACTGTTTTCCTGTCTCATATGTGCATACAGCTCATTTAATTCCCTGTCCGCCTTTTTAACGCTCGGAATCATACTGTTTAAGCTGCTGTCCTTCCACACACGGCAGTAATCCAGCTCCCAGATATCCGTAAAATAATTTTTAACCTGATAAAGTGAGCTTTCTGCTCCTCCCGTGTTGTATACAAGCACATCTCTGTCATGATTTTTAAAACTGTCCTGATTTCCGAGGAAGCAGTCAAAAAGATTGCGTCCTCCCAGAAGATATACGCTATCGTCCACAATCATATATTTGTCATGCATTCGGCTCATGCCTTTCCACGACATCAGCGGATTAATTCTGTTGTATATCTTAATCGTGACATTTTCCTCTGCTGCCAGTGCGTAAAAATACGGATTGCCCTCCATATGCGTCCATGAATTAAAGCCGTCCATAAGTATCTGAACCGAAATTCCTCTCTGCGCCGCAGCCTTTAATGCCGCAATCAGTTGTTTTCCCGATGTATCTGAACGGAAATCAAATGTAGATATTATTATGCTTTTCTTTGCATATTCTGTCATTCTTATTCTTTCCGCCAAAGCTTCACCGTTATCCTCTATTATCATCGCCCTGTCGCAGGAAATATCATCGCTGTAAAAATCCTGTACATTAAAGCTTTCCTTATAAGACTCGCCGACCTGCGGCTGTTTTATATACGGTACTATCGCTCCTATAATTATATATAGAAGTAAAAGAACGCAGCCTGCCACAATGTATCTGCCTCCCCATTTTTTATCCTTACCCTTAATAATGGAAATATGAAACAATATGTACCTTATCAGAGTAAGACACATTACCCCCATCATAAGCAGTATAAATATATTTGCTGCCATATATGATAAATCAGAGCAAAGCAGCAGCACAAAAATTCCGATATCAACAACTGCGGTGCATACCTTTCCATACCACTGCGCCCCGTTGACCGCATTTTCCTTTTTAATAAGATATAATCCCATGACTGCCATGTATATTTCTTTCACAATAAACAGTACAAGAAACCACACTATAAGGGGATATTTAAATGTAACTGCCACCGCCAAGGCTGCCTGCAATAACTTATCAGCAACCGGGTCTAACATTTTACCCCAGTCTGTCACCATATTAAATTTTCTCGCTATTTTTCCATCAAAAAAATCTGTCAGATAGATAACTGCAAGCACCAGAAATGCCGCTATGTATTCACCGTTTGTATCTGCCCTGTAATATAAAAATAAAAATACCGGAATCATAAGAATCCGAAAGTACCCTAAAAGATTTGGAATGTTAAAGTATTCTTTTTTCATCATTTCTCCCTGTCAGTATTTATAATACTTTTTCCTTATATTTCTGCAATTCCTCAATATACTTTTCGCCTAAAATACTAAGCGGCATTTTTTTATGCTTAATGTAGCCTATTGTCATATTTTCCTTTGTATTAAGCGGAATGGCTGCATATTCATCTCCGTTTAAATCAGAACAGATAATTCCCGAGCACAGCGTATATCCATTTAAGCCTACCATAAGATTAAGAAGCGTCGCTCTGTCATCTGCCTTGATAATCTGCCTGTAATCATATGTGCTGAATACTTCTTCCGCAAAATAAAATGAATTATTATCTCCCTGTTCAAATGAAAGGCACGGATACTGCTGCAAATCCTCAAAATCAATAACTTCTTTATCTGCAAGCGGATTTTGTTTGCTTAAATATACATAAATTCTGCAGTCAAACAGCGGAATAAACTCCAGCTCATTTTCACGCAAAATCTTATCAATAAATTTGTCATTAAATT
>JAGAJD010000179.1 GCA_017626275.1 Lachnospira sp. | reverse complement strand
AATGTCTTCTGCATACAATCGGGACAAATATATATATTCCCCGGCATATTAATCATCTTTCCTGCTTTACTCTCAGGACGTCTGCACACATAACAAATCTTTTCATATTCATCATCATTGTGGTTATTACTATTCTCGCTCATATTTTCCTCACATTCTTATTTCATCTTTTTAAAGCTATACTAAGTATACATATTTATTATTTTTTTTACAATAAAATCTCTATAAAGAATGACAAAAGAAAAGAGACTTTTACTTAACAGATATCTATATCTATTTTGCAAAAGCCCCTTTTTATATTTTCATTCTTTAATACGTGTGACTATATTAATTTTTCTTTCCCAGTGTCACCTCTACTGACTTAAGAACATACTCGCTGCCCTCCGGGTGATAGTACTCAATCGTAACAGTCTCCCCTGCCGCATAATATTCCATAATAGATTTGAGACTTGACATTGAAGATACTGTCTGGTCATCAAAGCTTACAATAATATCATATGCACCTAAGCCTGCATTAGCTGCTGCAGAACCGTTCTCCACACTTCTTACTAATACGCCCTGTGGATATCCGTAGTAAGATGACATTGTACTTGTAATGTCATTACCGCTGATTCCAAGATAAGAACTCTGTGAGCTGGCAACCTTTGTTCTTGTCTCACGGTTCATAAGATTATCAATAATATCCATAACATTTGATACAGGAATAGAATATGCCATGCCCTCAACACCCTCTGTTGATGTCTTTGCGAAATTAATAGCAATTACTTTTCCCTGTGCGTTAAGCAATGCTCCGCCGCTGTTACCTGAATTAATTGCCGCATTTGTCATTATCAGACCTGTAAATGTCACATTATCAACCGTAATTGAGCGGTCCGTTGCACTTATAATACCGTCAGTGACTGACTGTCCTTCACCTAATGCATTACCAATGGCTACAACCGGCTGTCCGATAACAACGTCAGCCGTATCCGCCAATTCAGCTACCGCAATGCTTCCAATCGTAGATTCCTTAATATCTGAAAGTTTTACCGCAACTACTGCGATATCTTTATCAGACTTAGAACCTTTTACTGTTGCACTAACTGATTCATTGTCTACAAACTGGCATTTCAAATCTTTTACATTATCTACAACGTGTGCATTTGTTACAATCAAAAGTTCTGTATCATTCTTTCCTACAATAATTCCTGTTCCGCTCGTAGCTGCCTCATAAGACTGACCTCCAAAGCCACCATAAAAATATGAGGAACTTCCCGAAGTAACTGTTGTTGTTCCGTTGAGAGCTACCATAGCCGGAAGTGCCGCATTGGCAACTGATGTTACGTCAATAGATGTGGCATACAAATCAGATTCATTTATTGCTGCTGTGGCAATATTAGATGTCACCGTTGAAATATCATATTTGTTGTTATTATTTACCGGAAGCACTGAAGCACCTGCATAATATACTCCATACATTATAACGCCTGCCACAACTCCGAATACAGCCGCCGAACCGACGAGCTTTGCTGCTTTTCCAATAAAGGAAGGTTTGCTTTTATCCTTTTTCTTATTAAACTCCATCTGTCCTACATTCATATTATTTGCATTATTCATATCGCCTGCATTATTCATATCGCCTGCATTATTCATACTGCCTGCATTATCTGCCTGATAGTTATACGAATAATTATTATTGCTGTAATGTGCCGATTCATTTTCATTTTGGAATGGAATCTCATTTCTGCTGTATCTGTACTGTGTTTCCTGTGAAGTCGCTTCACTGTTTGAATCCGTCTGAACATTTTCCTGACTGGTATTTACTTCATCATCGTAATAAATTCTCTCACCTGTCTTAGCATCAAATCTCGGTCTATTAAAGTTATTCTCATCATTATACATAATATTTTTCTCCTCTCTTATGCTCCTGTTCATTATCTGTAAAAAAAATGAACACATCTCGTCTATGCTTTGTAGTATAGTAACGAAATGTGTTCATATTGTGTTTTACCTGTTAAGAATTTCTGAACTCACAATTACTGTCCGATTACTTCCATAACTGCTTTTGTAAGCTCCTCTAACTTAGCGTCAGCGTCCTCTAAACCTGTACCCTTAACGCCCATATAGAATTTAATCTTCGGCTCTGTACCTGATGGTCTTGCACAGCACCAAGCATTATCTGAAAGTGCATAGTAAAGTACGTTTGATGACGGAAGTCCTGTTGATGACTTCTCCCCTGTCTTCATATCTATACATTCATCTTTCTTATAATCTCTTGCCTCTAATACTTCCCACGCACCAAACTGCTTAGGTGTATTATTGCGAAGCTCGTCCATCATCGCTGCAATCTTGCCTGCGCCCTCTGCGCCTTTCATTGTGATTGCTTTCTGTCCTTCTTTGTAATAGCCATACTTGTCAAAAATGTGAATCATCTGATCCCAGAGAGTCATATTCTTTGATTTATAATAAGCTGCCGCCTCACAAAGCGCCATAACAGCCACAATCGCATCTTTATCTCTCGCATGAGTTCCGACAAGACAGCCATAGCTTTCCTCAAAACCAAACTCATACTCATAAGTTCCCTGCTGTTCAAAAAGCTTAATCTGTTCTCCGATAAATTTAAAGCCAGTAAGTACTTCAATAAGCTTAACATTATATTCTGCGGCAATCGCATCTGCCATATTAGTAGAAACAATAGTCTTAATAAATGCACCATTGTCATGAATCAGACCTTTTTCCTTACGCTGTGAAAGCAGATATTCAGCAATCAGCATACCTGACATATTACCTGTAAATGCCTTATATTCTCCAGTCTTAGTATCCTTTGAATAGACGCCAAGTCTGTCAGCATCAGGGTCTGTCGCCAGAATAATGTCTGCATCCTTCTCCTTGGCAAGCTTCAATGCCAGAGTGAACGCTTTTGGATCTTCAGGATTAGGATAATCCAACGTAGTAAAATCAGGATCAGGTTTTTCCTGCTCTTTTACAATATATACATGTTTAAATCCTAATTCCTTTAAAATTCTTCTTACAGGCACATTACCTGTTCCGTGAAATGGTGTATACACAATCTTGATATCGTCAGCAACCTGCTTAATAATATCTCCGTTAATGCTCATCTTCTTTAATGCAGCGATATATTTATCGTCCATATCATATCCGATTACATTATAAAGACCACATGCCTCTGCTTCGTCCTTCTCCATAGTCTTTACTGTATTGTAATCAGTAACTGCCTTAACCTCTGTAATAATCTGCGTATCCTTTGGTGCCGTAATCTGTGCGCCGTCTTCCCAGTATACCTTATATCCGTTATATTCAGGAGGATTATGGCTTGCCGTAATTACAATACCTGCTATGCAGTGCAGCTCTCTTAATGCAAATGAAAGCTCCGGTGTAGGTCTTAATGACGGAAATACAAATGCCTTAATTCCGTTGGCATTGAGACACAATGCTGCCTCCTCTGCAAATTCCGGTGACATTCTTCTTGAGTCATAGGCTATTGCAACACCTCTGTCTGCCGCATTTTCCTTAATAATAAAATTAGCAAGACCCTGCGTTGCCTTTCTTACCGTATAAATATTCATACGGTTAGTACCGTATCCAATTACGCCTCTTAAACCACCGGTACCGAATTCCAAATCCTTATAGAATCTATCTTCGATTTCTTTTTCGTTGCCCTCGATTGATTTCAATTCTGCTCTCACAGACTCATCAAAATACTCATTGGCACACCATTCCTTGTAAGACTCCATGTAACCCATATACAATACCTCTTTCTTATTAATTTGTTCCTGATTTATTATATAAAAATTATAATACAATCCCTCGCTGAAATCAATCCTTTAATGATTCCTTAAATACAGCAGAAACATTCTCCAATGCTTCTTTCTCATCAGGTCCCTCTGCTATCAGTTCAATCTCATCTCCACACTTAATTCCTGCTGCAAGAATTGATATTACGCTCTTGGCATTGGCACTCTTACCTTCCCCATATGTAAATGTCACATGAGAATCATATTTTACGGCAGCATCACACATTGCTCCTGCCGGTCTTAAATGAATACCTAATGCACTGCTTACTATTATCTTTTCGCTTACCATACTAAATCTCCATTCTCCTATTTACTGACTGCTGCTCTGCGTCTCCGTAGGTGCCTGTGTCGTACTCTGCGTACTATCTGTCTCTGTCTCATTTCCACCGGCAGATGATTTAACGTTTACCGTTACACTGTATGTTCCGACAAGCGTACAGCCCTGCGGCAGATCAAAATTAACCAAAGCCGTATGCTCACCCTCAGTAAAGCCTGTCACATTAATATATGCCTTTATATCAGATAAATTCACACTATCTATCGTTTCCTTAGCGCCTGATATCCTGATTGAAACAGTTGACTGATTAACAATCTCACACTTCATTCCTGCTGACAGCCCGTTAATTGCAATATTTTCCGACTTAATTGTATAATCCCTTGTGTTAATGCCGGAAACTTTAATCGTAATTGTAATAACATTATCGGAAACTACCTGTATATCATCAGGCATATAATCCGGTGCCCACAATCTGAAGGTCTTATCACCCTTAAGTCCATCTATATTAATTTCCTCCGACGGAATGGTGATTTCGCTAATCCTTTCCAGTGCCTTTTCATCACCTGAAATAGTAATCTGTTCAGGTGAACACTCTATCGAATTAACAATATATCCGTCTGCCGGCTTACCCGACACCGAATACTTTACAGTAACATTTTTTGATTTCTTTACCTTTGCTTTATACTCCAGCTCATTCGTTGAAAGCTCAAGCTTCGGATCATCTATAACATTCCCGTCAGTATCATACAGAACAACAGGCACAATACTCTGCATGTCCTCGTGTGCCCCACTGGAATCTCATATTGCCTTAACCTGTGCAATATTTGAAATAGTAGTTGACGGTCCTGTAATCTTAACAGATGTTGGAGATATTGTCTGTTTTGTAACTACATATCCGTCCGCCGCAGTTCCATTGACTTCCATACTGACATCAAACTGCTGTGTTATCCTGTTTTCGATATTAAGCTTCACCGCCGTAGTTCTTGGCGTGACTTCAACATTAGTAAGAGTTTTACCGTCTTTTACAACCTTTACCTCAATATCCACATAATCAGCAAATGCAGTAATTTCACTTAAATTCGCAGTTGCAACAATATCAGCCGCCTTAATATCCGTAACGACGCTTTTAGGTCCACTGATATATACCGAAATCTTGCTTCCGTCTGTCACTTCATATGAATAGCCCTTATCGGTCAGGCTCTCCGTGTTAAGCAGTTGCACCGGAACATTACTGATTGTAAATCCTGTTGTCGGATCATATATATTGACTATAACTGTCCACAATATAATCGCACACAGGGCAGATAGTATTTTCAGGCTGAAATTTCTAAATATCTTTTCTTTCATTCTTCAATCTTCCTCTCCAAATCTTGAAGGACTTCACATCAATCGTCTTTTTCCTCAAATATTCCAGCTTATTTCTAAGAGACTCCCTGTCAATATCACGTATAATTTCTCCGCCTACTGCCACCGATACGGCTCCCGTCTCTTCCGATACAATAATAGTAAAACTATCTGTTCCCTCACTGATTCCAACACCTGCACGATGTCTTGTTCCCAGTTCCTTACTCAGATTAACATTATCAGAAAGCGGCAGATAACATGTCGCTGCCACGATTCTGTTATTTCTCACAATAACAGCTCCGTCATGCAGTGGTGTATTGTGTTCAAATATATTAATCAGAAGCTGACTTGTAACAACACCGTCCACTTCTATTCCTGTTCTTACATATTCCTCAAGCATCATATCCTGCTCAATTACAATAAGTGCGCCTGTTCTTACAGCTCCCATCTCATAAACGGCTCTTACAAGCTCGTCTGCTGTCTTGCTGCTGAAACGTTCTCCCTTATCCCTGCCTTCACCAAAATTAAAAAATCCGACTACAAGCTTCTTTCTTCCCAACTGCTCCAATGCCCTTCTTAACTCCGGCTGAAAAATAATTACGAGTGCTATAATACCTACACTGATAGTTTTTCCGGCAATCCAGAGAATTGTTTTAAGGTTTAAAATGTATGCGACTAATGCAAATAAAACAACAATAATAATACCCTTTAACAATGCCCACGCTTTTGTATT
>JAGAJD010000178.1 GCA_017626275.1 Lachnospira sp. | reverse complement strand
GGACGGAACAGCAAATGATGTACAGACAGATAAAAACGATACATGGGTATCGACAGGTGATACGAATGTCGGAGGTGATACGGTATATAAAGATGCAACAAGCAATATTACAATTACCGTAAAACATCAGGACGAGGGTAAGACGGTAGAGGGAATTACCACTTATGCGTATCAGATATTATCCATTGTCGGAGGAAATAAAGAGGACGGATACAGATTTGCTGTTAATCAGTATTATCAGGAGTTCTTCAATGAACTATTAAATATTCCGTTAGGTGAAAATGCAACGGCTGCACAGGTTACGAATTATCTGAATGATAATCTTACCACAAATGAATTAATAAACGAATTTTTGGATAAGATTTACGGATATACATTAGCAAATGATGTCCCTGATGTCGAACATCAGACAGGTGGAGTAAACTCTACACAGTTTACGCTAGACTGCAGCAGAAGATATACAGAAACTGACGGATATTATGCAGGAATGGGATATTACTTCTTTGCTTCGCAGGGAACGCTGGGAGACCAGATGACCTTAACAAAAGTGACGAGAGATATGACAATTTACATTAAGTCACAGAAAATGTCACTTGAAAAAGAGGTAGCAGAACGTGACTACGATATCGGAAATGAGAGTATTTCGTATACTCTGTATGCCGGAATACCTAATCTGGCAAATGTCGGAACGGGATATAAATACATAGTACACGATACTGCATCTAAAGGTTTGAATATTGATATTAACAGTATTGTAATAAAGGTTTCAGAGAGAGGAAGTGATGAGGGTACGGTTGTCTTGGTAAAAGACTCAGACTATACAGTTGAGCAGTACACCAAGACAAATGAAAATGATTCCCTTAAAATCACATTTGACTTTGATAACGGACCAAACCTTAAGAATAACCAGCAGAAAGGTAAGCTTGCAACGATAACATATACAGCATTAATTAATCAGGACGCAGTTGTAGGAGGTGCTGCCAATCCTAATACAGCTTACCTTGAGTATTCAAATGATCCGTACAATGACATAAGTTCAACGGGAAATACAGAAGAGGATAAAGAGGTTGTATATACATATGGAATTGATATTTTCAAGACATATGGCACATTACCGGATTCCGGTCCGCTGCAGGGAGCAAGCTTCCAGATAAAGGAATTGAATGTTGACACAACCGAAATACTTAGCTTTAAGGCAGATGGAAGGGGAGGTTATTACAAATCCACAGAGGACGGAGCAATCGACACATTAGTTACGGATGCGGACGGAAAAATAAAGTTATACGGTCTTGCGGCCGGAACATATATGATTGTGGAAACAATTGCACCGCAGGGATACCAG
The DNA here is from genome assembly GCA_017626275.1 of Lachnospira sp. Taxonomy (GTDB): domain Bacteria; phylum Bacillota; class Clostridia; order Lachnospirales; family Lachnospiraceae; genus Lachnospira. The sequence continues at coordinate 1,504 of JAGAJD010000178.1, read as the reverse complement.
CCGGTGAAGGACTTCTATCTGGAAATTGCGGCAGAATATGATGAAAAAGGTAATCTGACTGCATTTACAGGAAATCTTACGGAAACGCAGGGATTTGTAAATATAACGAAAACATCAAGAGATGAAGGAACAATAGCGTTAAGAATTGTTGATCCTACGGAAGGAACCGATGAACTGCCGGCAACAGGCGGAACAGGACGTATAGTGGTTTACTGTCTGGGAGCAGTTCTGGTGATATCAGCTCTTGCACTTTTAGTAATAAGCAGAAAAAAAAGGGAGGAGGAGAACGGAAATGAATAATAGACATTTCAGAAAAGGGAATAAAGACCCTACCATACATTTTTATAATGCTTTATAAAACCTGCACAATGAAGCAGTATAAAGATGTATAAGAAAAAAATAAATCTATACTTTATAAAGGAGGAAAATTCTATGAGAAATTTGAAAAAACTTTTTGCAATAGGCTTAAGTACAGTAATGTTAATGTCAAGCAGCATTATGGCATTTGCCGGTAACACAGATTTTTCAGGAAATACTGGAGAAGCATTAAAGAAGAATATATCAGAATGGCAGAAACAAGTGGATGAAGATTTTTTTGAACTATCTGATGTAGCAATACAGACGGGTTCAGCTGCAGATGAATGGGAAATGACAAGTGGTGAAACAGGCAAAGCAACATTTGTCAATACTACTGAAAAAACAACGCTTAAAGTAAGTCTTCAGGGCGGTGCGTCTTTGAATGGTGTAACTGTAAAGGTTTATCAGTTGTTAAATATTACAGGTCAGACAGAAACTGGTTACACTTATTCTCTTGCTAATGAAGCTTTAAGACCGTTTTTTAAGACTTACTTTAGTTTGGGAACTGATGATGATGCTTCTATTATAACAGCTATTGACGCCTTATCGACTAATGATGAACTGGTAGCATTTACTAATTCATTACAGCAGGAGATTGCTGATAAAGATATTACAGCAGTAGATACATATACAGCTTCAACAGATGAAACAGAACATACTTTTGATATCTCACGTCAGTATGAGTATTCATATGTTGACGGAACAGTTGAAAATGATACTCATGTTTATTCAAAAGGTAAAGGCTATTACTTTGTAACACGAGATGATGCTATTGATAGTACTTATACTTTACGTGTTCTTGATGCTGATGAGAATCCTCTTACTTTAAAGGGTACAAAACTTTCTCTTGATAAGAGAGGTGATAAGGTTGTCATGAAAGTAGGAGAAACTGTAAATTATACACTTGAGTCAAAAATGGTAAATACAAACGGTGATACAAATTATGAATATATAATGTATGATAGTTTGGAAGATACTATGGAAGCAGACCTGAGCAGCATTGTCGTTAAGCTCAGTACAACTGATGCGATTCCGGTGGTTACTACTTTAGTGAAGGATACTGATTATACGGTGGAAGAAAAAACAGTTAATCATGGTGGAAGCGATGTTAATGTAATTGCTATTAAATTTAAGTTTGATGCTGAGT
>JAGAJD010000013.1 GCA_017626275.1 Lachnospira sp. | reverse complement strand
TGCGTCCTTTGCATCGTCAAGTGCAATAACTGGAACAATACCAATCTTACTAAGTTCTTCTACAACTTTGTTCATTTTCGATTATCTCCTTTTATAAATTGATACTTTTATTATAATTTTTGACAATAATTTTGTCAATTATTATCTTAAGATGTCTAACAGTTCAGCCATGCAAAATTATATGTGCAATTTAGGCTGGAAAGCTTGAACTGTTACTAATATGTTATATCAGAGTGTTACACCCTGCTTAAAGATAGCAAAATCATGGAATCCCTCTTCCTCTGCTTTTACTTTCTTTCCCGAAGCAACATCAAGTACAAGCTGGAATAATTCCTTAGCCAGCTCTTCCTTGCTCATATCCTCCACCATTCTTCCTGCATTGAAATCAATCCAGTTAGACTTACGGTTTGCCATCAATGAGTTAGTTGCAATCTTTACTGTAGGAACCGGTGAAGCAAATGGTGTTCCGCGGCCTGTCGTAAACAGAACAATCTGTGCACCTGCTGCTGCACATGCTGTTGAAGCAACGAGAACATTACCCGGTGCGCTAAGTAAATTCAAGCCCTTTGTCTCTACTCTCTCGCCATATTCAAGAACACCCTTAACGAGTGATGAACCTGACTTCTGTGTACAGCCGAGTGACTTGTCCTCCAATGTAGAGATACCGCCTTTTTTGTTTCCCGGTGACGGATTTTCATAAATTGTCTGTCCGTTTTTCTGGAAATACTCTTTAAAATTATTAATAAGACTTACTGTTTTATTAAAAATTTCCTCATTAACACATCTGTCCATAAGAAGTGTCTCTGCACCAAACATTTCAGGTACTTCTGTAAGGATTGTTGTACCGCCCTTTGAAACAAGCATATCTGAAAATGCACCTACAATCGGGTTAGCTGTAATTCCTGAAAGTCCATCAGAACCACCGCACTTCATACCAATAATAAGCTCTTTGGCACTTACCTTTTCTCTCTTGAAGGTGTTAGCGTAAGCCATAAGCTCCTCTAACATCTTGCCCGCTTCTTCCTGCTCATCTTCAACGTCCTGTACAGATAAGAATTTAACTCTGTCCGGATTAACCTCACCGATGTAATCCTTAAGAACGCCGATATTGCTGTTCTCACAGCCAAGACCGAGAACAAGCACTGCACCGGCATTAGGGTGATTAATCAGGTCTGCAAGAATCGTTCTTGTATTTTCCTGATCCTCACTCATCTGCGAACAGCCATATGGGTGTGTAAATGCAACAACCTCGTCAACACCTTCCGGCTTATGCTTTCTTGCTTCTGTCTCTAACGCTCTTGCGATTGAGTTTACACAGCCGACTGTCGGAACAATCCATACCTCATTACGAACTCCGACTTTGCCGTTTTCTCTCATATATCCTTCAAAAAATGCTTCCTCCGTAGGCTCTACATCTTTGCCTGTCGGATTATATGTATACTCTAACAATTCACCGAGCGCCGTCTTTAAATTATGTGTATGAATCCATGCTCCGACTGCAACATCTTCCTGCGCATAACCGATTCTGAAACCATACTTAATAACTGCATCTCCCTTAGCAACAGGTTTAACTGCAAATTTATGTCCCTGCGGAATATCTTCAACAGTTGTCACGCTGATTCCGGCAACGTCTAATGTTGTTCCTTTTTCAATTGGTTTCAAAGCAACTGCAACATTATCGTTATCGTTAATTCTGATAAAATCCTGCATGATACGCCTCCCTTTTATTCACTTAAAAACAAAGCGGAGATGCTCTCCGCCCTGTCTATGTATTTTATTAGTTATTATTTACTAAATCTGTAACAACAGCTCTCATGCCTCTTTCTCTGATATCTGCAATATAAGCTGTAATTGCTTCTTCAAGACCCTCAACCTTAGAAAGGTCATTGCCGCCGAAGAACTTCGTATTGCTTAAGTAAGCATGTGCAAATTCAGCAGGTGACTTGCTTGAATTTTCCTTAAAGAAATCAAGAACAAACTTATCATCACGGATATTGTATTTCTCACCGTTTCTGTCACCCTGTAAGCAGATACCGCCGTTAAACTCTACCTCTGTCTGTGATGTATAGAAGCTCATCAATGCTGCGATAGAGAATGTAAGGTACTTAGGAAGCTTGCCAAACTTGTCAACATATCCTAAGAATGAAGGCATACATCTTGCTTCCCACTTAGAAACTGAATTTAATGAAATATCAAGTAACTGATGCTTAACAAATGGATTTAAGAATCTGTCAATAACAGCCTTTGCAAATTCTTCACAGTCTTCCTTTGATAATGAAAGTGTAGGAATAACTTCATCAAATAATGTTTCTTCCATATACTTTCTGATTGTAGGATCGTCCATTGATTCCTTTACAATATTATTTCCTGCAAGGAATGAAGCAAGTACAAATGATGTATGAGAACCGTTTAAGATTCTAACCTTTCTTTCCTTGTATGGGTGATGATCCTTTGTAAATACTACATTCAAGCCTGCTTCCTTAAATGGAAGTTCTTTCTCAAGCTGTTCAAGAGGAAGATTCTCATCACTTTCAACTACCCAGAGACCAAATGTCTCAGCTCTGTCGATTAACTGATCTTCATAACCCCATTCTTCACAAAGAGCTGCTGCTTCTTCTCTTGGATAACCAGGAACGATTCTGTCTACTAATGTAGGGCAGAAAGAACAAGCTGTATTTACCCAGTCCTTAAAGCCGTCTTCTAACTTCCAAAGATCAATAAACTGCATAATGCACTTCTTTAATTCGATACCATTATCGGCAATAAGCTCACACGGAAGTAAGATAAGTCCCTTATCTGCTGCACCGTTAAACTTCTTATATCTTTCAAAAAGAAGCTTTGTAAGCTTGCCTGGATATGTCTTAGGAGGACATGCATTAAAATCATCTGTTTCATCAAATACAATACCGGCTTCTGTTGTGTTAGATACAATAAATCTAAGAGTTTCAGAAGTTCCGTACTCCATAAATTTGTCATAATCTTCGATTGCTGCAACAGCATCAACCACAGAAGTAATCTGACGTGTGATTTCCTTAGGCTGTCCATTTTCAAAACCTCTTAACTGAAGGGTATACTGGCATTCCTGATCATGGAATCTTTCAAGTGTACCAAATTCGATAGGCTTTACAATAACAACACCACCATTGAAATCTGTCTTTTCGTTAGTAACATCGAAGATATAATCTACGAATGCTCTAAGGAAATTACCCTCACCAAACTGCATAACCTTAACAGGTCTGTCAACTGCGTGTGTAATACTCTTGTTTAATCTTTGCATCTCAAATCTCCTTTTTTCTGTCGGGATATTCCCGTTAATAACCAGTTAATGGCAATCAAACATAAGTGCAATGTAAGCGCTTACAATACTTAAGATAAACTTAAAAGATAAATTAGTCAACTACTTTTTCTATCTTTTAAATAAATTCCAACATCACACTTGTTTTTATAATAATACCATTGTATAATGATTTTATCAATATGTAAGTGCTTACATTTACATATTTTTTGATTTATCGTTACTGTTGAACAGTAACCTTTATTCATATTACTGTTATCGGAGAAATCTATGAACATTTATGATGTATCAAAAAAAGCAGGTGTTTCCATTGCCACTGTATCACGTGTACTTAACGGCAATGCCAATGTCAGCGATAAAACAAGAAATAAAGTTCTTCTCGCTATGGAAGAACTGGATTACAAACCAAATATTTTTGCTCGCGGACTCGGCTTAAACACCATGAAAACCATTGGAATTATGTGCAGCGATTCTTCTGATACATACCTCGCCAATGCAGTTTACTATTTAGAGCAGGAGCTTCGCAGACATAACTATGATTCAATACTTTGCTGCACCGGACAGGATTTTGAAACAAAAAAGAAATATCTTGACCTTTTAATAAGCAAGCGGGTTGACGGCATCATTCTTGCCGGCTCCCAGTTTGTATTAAATAAGCCGGGAAGCGATAACAGCTATATACTTGATGCTGCACAAGAACTTCCTATCATTCTTGTCAACGGTTTTCTTTCAGGCGATAATATTTATTCCGTTATGTGCAACGATACTGCCGCAGTGTATGAAGCAACAACACAGTTGATTAAATCCGGCAGACATAATATTATATACTTATATACAAGCACATCTTACAGCGGTATGAATAAGTTAAAGGGTTATACTACTGCTCTTTATGATGCCGGTATACCTTTAAAAGACGAATATATGCATATGTGTACCAAAAATATACAACGTGCAAAGGCTTATCTTAATAAGCTTCATAAACAGAATATTCCGTTTGACGCAGTTGTCACATCAGACGATTCGCTTGCCGTAGGCGCTGTAAAATATGCTTATGAGCATAATATATGCATACCTGATGACTTGGAAATTATAGGTTATAACAATTC
>JAGAJD010000177.1 GCA_017626275.1 Lachnospira sp. | reverse complement strand
TGTGTTCCTGACGGCGAATACGGTACAGGAGGCAGTTATTATTGTTGCAATAGTTTTACTGCTTCTGGCAATTCTTGTCTTTACGCTTATAACACTTCTGTCGAGAGGTAAATTAAAGCCGCCTATAATTCTTACGGATAAGCAGAAAAGGGAAGAGGGATACATAAGCTCTACGGATTTGCAGTATCTTATTGGGAAAAAAGGTGTTGCTTCAACAGATTTACATCCGGCAGGCAGGGTTAAGATTGAAGATGTAGAATTTGATGTAATTTCAGATGGGAGATATATTGAAAAAAATTCCGTTGTTGAAATTTACAAAATCAGCAATTCTTCACTTGTGGTAAGAAAAGCTGATTAAGAAAAAGGTTAATCCTGGGCGCAGAGTGTTCAGATTAATAAAATGCAAAAAAAGAAAGGGGTAAATGGTTATGATAGGACCGTTGATTGTTGCAGGAGTAGTAGTATTAATTTTAATTTTGTTCTTTAGTTTTGTTCCGGTGGGACTGTGGATTTCTTCACTTGCTTCCGGTGTAAAGGTGGGAATTTTTACACTTATCGGTATGCGATTGAGAAGAGTTATCCCGGCAAGAATTATTCTGCCGCTTATTAAAGCAACTAAAGCAGGAATAAAATTAAGTGTAAATCAGCTTGAAGCTCATTATCTTGCAGGAGGTAATGTAGACGGTGTGGTAGATGCACTGATTGCAGCAGAACGCGCAGGAATCGATCTTCCGTTTGAGAAGGCAGCAGCTATTGACCTTGCCGGAAGAAATGTGCTTGAAGCAGTAAAAATGAGTGTTAATCCAAAGGTGATTGAAACACCGAATATTTCAGCGGTTGCTAAGGACGGTATTGAACTTTTGGTTAAGGCAAGAGTTACTGTGAGAACTAATCTTGAAAGACTTGTAGGTGGTGCCGGAGAGGCGACAATCATAGCAAGAATCGGTGAGGGTATTGTCACAACAGTAGGTTCAGCAGACGCACATAAAAAAGTGCTTGAGAATCCAGATGATATCTCAAAGCTTGTACTTTCTAAGGGACTTGATGCAGGAACTGCATTTGAGATTCTTTCTATTGATATTGCCGATATCGATATCGGACGTAATATCGGTGCGCATTTGCAGAGCTTACAGGCAGAAGCTGATAAGAATATTGCACAGGCGAAGGCAGAGGAGAGAAGAGCGATGGCTGTGGCAAAGGAACAGGAAATGCGTGCTTATGTAGTAGAAGCAGAAGCAGAAGTTCCGAAGGCATTGGCATATGCGCTGCGTGAGGGTAAATTGGGAATCATGGATTACTATGATATGCAGAATATCAAGGCTGATACCATGATGCGCGAAAATATTGCACGTGATGACATAGATGCCAAGAAAATCTTAGAGGGTGATAAGAGTGAACAATAAGATGTCTTATAATGACCAGCAGAGGTTAAAACGGACAATTTCATCAAGGCTTAGGGCGGCGGCACAGAGCGCAGAGAATATCGCTTCTCAGTCTTTGTCAGGACAGATGGTGATTAACGGAATACGCAATATGCCGCGCATGAACGGGCAGCAGCCATATCAAGGGAATATGCCGCAGATGAACGGTGGGCAGGCAGAAAATCCGCACAGAGTACGGCATGCTGACGACGCACATGTGCATGTTATGCCGGACGGAATGACATGTATGCCGAATAAAGCAGTTAAGGTATCTGATAAAGAAGAAAAAACGGAGGTTTCAAGAGCAAAAGTTTTAAGAAATGCATTTGTTTTTTCAGAACTGATTTCAGAGCCTGTCTGTAAAAAAAGACACAGAAACAGACGCAGATAAGATAAACCTGCCTCAGACAGAACTGAGGCAGGCTTTTTGCAGTATTAATGTGAAAATTTCATGTTAGAAGAACAAGGGGAAATATGGAGTATGGCAATAAAAGTAATGTTGGTTGATGATGAACCGGGAATAAGGCTGATTCTTAAAAAAGTAATAGAGCGAAATGACGGCTTTACGGTGGTCGGCGAATGTGATAATATGACAGAGGCACTTTTACAATTTAATGAGTATAATCCGCAGGTCGTTTTTATGGATATTGAGATTAACGGCAGCAGCGGTATTGACTGTGCAAAAGTAATTTCAAAGCTGGCTCCCGATACTAAAATTATATTTGCAACGGCTTATTCCGAATACATGTCTAATGCATTTGAAATGTATGCGTTTGACTATCTTGTAAAGCCATTTGATATACAAAGGATTGAGCATACTTTGGAAAGACTGCAACGTGTCTGTGATGTGCTGGAGCAGTCATGGCAGCAGTCGCATATTTTGCCGCAGTCAGAGGATAAAACCAAAATACTTATTAAAGGGAAAGAAAGTATACAATTCCTTGATACTGATGATATTATTCTTGTTGAGCGTGAAAATAATACTACTGTTATTTATACGACAGATAACGAGAGCTATAATACATCTATGGGAATGGGAGAAATTGAAGAAAAGCTGCCAAAGTCTGCATTTATGAGAAGCCATAAGTCTTATATAATTAATCTTACAAGAATTAAAGCTATTGAGCCTTATGGAAGGTGGACATATATTGTTAAGTTTAAAGGAACAAAAAAAGATGCTCTTATTACAAAAGAGCATTATGAGCAGGTAAAACAGATTTATGGATAAGATGAGCAAATGTATCATAGCGGGCGGCGGGGCTGCCGGAATGATGGCGGCAGTGATTGCGGCAAGAAACGGAAATCAGGTTATTTTATTTGAAAAGAATGAAAAGCTTGGAAAGAAGCTTTTTATTACAGGAAAGGGCAGATGTAATTTTACAAATGCCGGTGACAGTGATGATATTTTTAACAGCGTTGTCACAAATCAGAAATTTTTATACAGTGCATTTAACGGTTTCACAAATTATGACACGATGGGATTTTTTGATGAGCTTGGACTTAAGTTTAAGGTGGAACGTGGAAACCGTGTGTTTCCTGAGTCAGACCATTCGTCAGATGTTATAGGAGCGCTGCACAGAGAGCTGAAAAAACTGCATGTGGATATAAGGCTTAATACGGAAATCTTAGAGGTGTGTACGGAAAACGGTGCATTTTCGGGAGTTGTCGTAAGAGATGTTAATACGCAGAAAACACGAAAAGAATCAGGAGACAGGATTATAATTGCGACGGGAGGCAATTCGTACCAGTCGACAGGCTCAACCGGTGACGGATATAAATTTGCAAAGAGCCTCGGACATCAGGTGACGCCTATTCTTCCTGCACTCGTACCGTTTACGGTAAAAGAGGAGTGGGAAAGGCAGTTACAGGGCTTAAGTCTTAAAAATGTGAGCGTGACTGTTTCGGATATGGATAGCGGCAAAGAAATTTACTCGGATTTTGGTGAAATGCTTTTCACGCATTTCGGAGTGAGCGGCCCGACAGTGTTAAGTGCCAGCAGCTATGCGGCTAAGCTTATAAAGAATAAGCCGTTAAAGCTTGTTATTGATTTAAAGCCGGCACTTGATATGGAACAGCTTGACGAGCGTGTGTTAAGGGATTTTGAGGAGGTACAGAATAAGAGCTTTAAAAATGCTTTGGATAAGCTGCTTCCGAAGAAGCTTATACCTGTGGTGGTTGAGCTTAGCCAAATTAACCCGGATAAAAAGGTTAATGAGATTACAAGGCAGGAGCGGCAGGCACTTGTAAAACTTCTTAAGAATTTTACGCTTACTCTTACGGGTC
>JAGAJD010000176.1 GCA_017626275.1 Lachnospira sp. | reverse complement strand
GAGAACAGAGGTTGAATATACACAGGCGCAGAGAAGAGCAGGAAAGACGCATAATAATTTCTATACATTATATGACGCCGCAATGCTTAGCTTTACGTCTTATACTAAAATAGGTCTGCGTCTTGCAACGTTTATCGGTGCAGCGTTTGCAGGCTTAAGTATTATTGTTGCGATAGTTTATTTTATTTTAAAGCTGGTATACTGGGACAGATTTCAGGCAGGTATGGCGCCACTTATTATTTTGGTGAGTCTTTTAGGCTCTCTGCAGTTGTTTTTTATCGGTCTTATGGGGGAATATATTTTGAGTATGAATAAAAGACTGATGAACAGACCGCTTGTTGTAGAGGAAGAACGCCTGAACTTTGAACAGAGCAAGAACTCAGAGGAATAAATTGCAAAATCCCTAAATCAAAGATTTTGCAATAGTTCTTTGTGCCGAGAACGCCACAAAGAACTGTTTATTATCCTCGAACTGCGTTCTCGGAATGGAGTTTTTATGAAATGTGTGATACTTGCCGGGGGCAGTGGAGACAGTCTTTGGCCGCTTTCGAGAAAAAATTATCCAAAGCAGTTTATGAATATTAAGGAGGGACGTTCTTTATTGCAGGAGACTGTGGTAAGGAACATGCCTTTTTGCGATGAATTTATAATTGTAACTAAAGAAAGTTATCGTAATATTGTCAACGGACAGATGAAAGCGTTTCAGAGCCTGCGGTACAGGCTGGTTCTTGAGGGAACACCAAAAGGTACTGCTGCGGCAATTATGCTTGGAAGTATGTTTTGCAATCAATCAGAACTTGTGTTTGTGGTGACTGCCGATAATGTTATTGAGGGGCAGGAGTATAAGGACGCCATATTAGAGGCTAAAGAACAGGCAAAAGAGGGACATATTGTTGTGCTTGGCGTTAAACCGAGGGTAAGAAGTTCCAAGTTTGGATATATACTAAGAGATAATCAGGAAGTTAAATCATTTATAGAGAAAATTGATGCGGACGATGAGAAAAACTTCACCTATGAGGAGGGCTATCTTTGGAATAGCGGAATGTTTTTATATCGTGCGGGAGATATGATTAATGCTGCCAGAAAAATCTGTCCTGAGTTGTATGATACATGTAGGATTGCCAAGAGAAGAGTTTCGGCAATCAGAAGGGCAGTACGTTTTTCGGAAAGAGTAATGAAAGAAATTCCGGCAGGAAGTATTGAAAAGCTCATTTTTGAAAAGCTTGAGGGCGGCAGAGTTGTAGAAGCAGCATTCAGATGGAAAGATGTCGGAAATGTCTGCGATTTAGATGAAAATTCCAGCGTTTCACATGTGAATCATGTACTCAAAAACAACTGTGAAGATGTCACTGTAATTAACAGTGCAGAGAAACAGCTTGTTGTTACAAATGATGTGAAGGACGTTGTTGTTGTAAATACAGAAGATGCAGTGTATGTATCTTCAAAAGAACGTGTAGATGATATCAAGGATATAATCAAGGATAATAAGGAAAAATATGAGACATATTTTGACTATAACCGCTTATCTTACAGAGAGTGGGGAATCCACGAGCTGCTTAATTCTTCAGAAGGATATAAAGTAAAAAAGGTAACGGTATTTCCGGGAATGAGCATGAATCTGCACCAGCATGAAATGAGAAGTGAGCATTGGTCTGTCGTAGAGGGAACAGCTACTATAACATTGGGAACGGAGACAAAGGATTACCATAAGTATGAAAGTGTATTTGTTCCTATTGGAATGAAGCATAAGGTTGCAAATCAGACAGATAAAAATGTAGTAATAATAGAGGTTGGAATCGGTGAAATTATATCGGAAAATGATATGGTTAAGATTTACAGCCAGGAAAATGACGGAACAGCAGAGAATAACTATGTAAAGGCTGCAAACGAGCCTATTGTAAAGCTTGACCCCGCATTTAAGGATAATCTCTGGGGTGGAACGAAGCTGCGCACGGTATTTGGGAAAAAATGTGATTATGACGTAATAGGCGAGAGCTGGGAGCTTTCAGCACACCCTGACGGTCAGAGCCGTATTGCAGACGGAAGATATAAGGGTATGCTTTTCAACGATTATCTTTCCATTATCGGAAAGGAATCATTGGGTTGGAAATGTCAGGCTCAGGACAGATTTCCGGTGCTTATCAAATTTATTGATGCTAAGCAGGCACTTTCCATACAGATTCACCCTGATGATGAGTATGCTTTGGAAAATGAGGGTGAATACGGAAAGAATGAAATGTGGTATGTTATAGACTGCGAGCCGGGGGCATACCTGTATTGTGGGCTTTCGCAAGATATACCGAAGGAAGAGATTGAAGAGCGTATTAAGAATAACACTATAACAGATGTGTTAAACCGGATAGATGTAAAGCCGGGCGATGTTGTTATGGTTAAAGCAGGCACAATTCATGCGATTGGTGCGGGAATTTTAATCTGCGAGATTCAGCAGAATTCTAACAGCACATACAGAATGTATGATTATGACAGAAGAGATAAGTTCGGCAATCCAAGAGAGCTTCATGTGGCTAAAGCGTTGGACGTAGTTGACACTAAAGCTTATGTAAAGGATAGCAGATGTGAGGTCGTTTTAGAGAAAAATGATGAGTATTCACTGGAGCGTCTCGTACAGTGCAAATATTTTGAATGTCTTAAATATGATATTTTTGCGGAGACAAAGATTGTAGTTGATGAGACTTCGTTTGTCTCAGTAGTGTTTATTTCAGGAGAGGGAACAATAGAGACCGATGACGGAAATAAGCAGATGTCTTATAAGGCAGGAGAGAGTTTTTTTGTTAGTGCAGGAAAACGTTCTATTATTATTAAGGGAACGGGAACGTGCATTGTAACACATGTTTAAAAGGCTATGAAAATGATAAAAAATAGTAAAAAAGTAATATTTTATGCAGGAGCAATTCTGCTGGCTGTATTTTATGTTGTGGTATTATGGTGGGGACAGAATCCAAAGGTTGGGCTTGAGTATCGTATGTATTATATTACACATGAATTGTCTGACTGGCCGGGTTACGGTAAATTAAGCTATGTTCCGGGGACGGTGGAATACTGTACCGGTTTAAAGGACAGGAACGGAAAAGACGTCACCTGGCAGGTTTGCAGGAGAAAAGGCAAAGGCTGGAATACAGAGCAGTACGAGGGCAGCAAAAACAGTGCAGATAAAGCTTACGTTTATTATGTTTTGGCGGAAGCTTTAGAGCATGCAGAATATCAGGTTGAAATCAACGAATTTACGGGAGACGGAGAGGTTTTTGTATACTGTAATGATAAAAATGTCGGAAGCTTCCGGCAGACAGGCGTGTTTACATTTGAAATCGGAGAACTTAAAAAAGAAGAACTTACAACAATTCGTTTTGAGGCAGAGGACTGCACATTTAGTCTGTGGAGTACAATGATAACAGAATAATTGTTGGAATAAAGGAGTTATATGAAAGAGAAGATGAAATGTTTTACGGAAAAGGCAAAACCGTTTGCCGTTCCGGGAGTAATCACACTTGCAGTTTTAGTATTGACACTGATTTTTAAGGGAATCTGGCCGTTTGGTTCTAACAGAATTGATTACTTTGATAATATGCAGCAGGTAGCACCACTGTATGCGCATTTGTGGGATTTTATGCATGGAAAGGCCTCGTTGTGGTTTGACTGGTACACGGGGCTTGGAACAAATGTATCCATGAGTATATCGGCATTTTCTATGTTAAGTCCGTTTAATCTCTTATTATATCTTGTGCCAAGAGATTTGATATTGGAAAGCATATCTATACTTACGGCAGTAAAAATGGTATTTATGTCGGTTGCAATGTATGCATTGCTGAATAAAAAGTTTTCGTCATTGCTGTATCCGTTAAAGACAGCATTTGCAGTCATGTATTCGCTTTGCGGTTATGTATTGCTGTACGGCTCGTGCTTTACGCCGTGGATGGATATAGTGGCATTATTTCCATTGCTGATGCTTGCGCTGGACAGACTTTTTGAGAGTGGAAAGAAGCTGTTTTATATATGCATGGTGGCACTTATGTTTATAATTAATTATTACTTAAGTGCGATGTCGCTGATTTACATATTCTTAATAAGCGGTGTGTATATAATTGTTATCAGCGAGAGAAAGAAGTGGAAAGAGCATGCATGGAATTTAGGAATAGGAACTGTTGCGGGAATAGGTTTATCCGGCTTTGTGCTTGTACCTGTAATGGTTCAGTTATCCGGTTCGCAGCGCGGCAGTTCCGGTGGAAATATTATTTCGCAGTATATAGGCTGGCTTAAAAGTGCAATCGTAACAGACGGAAGTATGGCGGCATTTCAGCGTTGGATGATGCTCTACGGCATGAGTTTTCTTGTCGCGTTGATTATCGTAGGAATAAAAAAGTATAAAAATGAGAAGAAGCAGGGAATAGCTATGCTTTGCATGGCGGGAATTGCACTTCTTCCGATGATAGTTGAGGGAATTAACCTTATATGGCATTTTGGCTCATATAACGGATATACATTAAGAAACGGATATCTCGTTGCATTTACGTTAATATGCATGGCGGCTTATTATGCACAGAAAATGTTTAAGGATATCCCGTTGGAGAAAAAATATATACTGCGCCAGATTATAATTGCAGGTGTTTTGTGTCTTGCATATGCTGTTGTTTATAATATTATTCCTGAAAGTAATGAAGTGATTGCAATAATCTTTTTTATGGCAATATTTATAACGATGACTATTGTATATCTTAGAAAAATGCTGGAAGAAAAAGACGAGTTTAATGCAAAATCCGTTCTTGCACTCATAGCTGTTGAAGTATTTTTCGGCGCTTACGCTTTGATTGGTCCGTCTAAGTTTTATACTTATGAGGCTTATCAGGTTGGAGATTATGTTCAGTATGCCAATACGGCATATGAGGAGCTTAACATTCAGGAGTCGGCAACAGACAGAATCGTAAATCCGGATATCAGTCTTAATGCCAATTATCCTCTGATTTTGAGAAGAGGTGCATTATCAAGCTTTACTGCGGCATTGGAGAGCAATACGCAATCCTATGCAAGAAACTGGGGATATTCAAAGTATTTCCTGTGGCTTTTGGATTCAGGCGGAACGGTATTTACAAATGCGCTTTTTCATGTGACGGAAGCGGTGAATCAGAATGACCTTGATTCGGAAATGTATACTCTTGAGCGTTCGTCCGGTGATTATAAGCTTTACTCTGCTAAATATCAGCTTCCATTTGCAATGACGGTATCATCATCAATTGCAAATCAGGATTTCAGCGGGAACTGGGTATCGCTGCATAATCAGTTCTATACTGCATTATCAGGAGATGAGGAAGAGCTTGTGAAAGGTGTTCCTTATACGCTCAAAAAGAGAGATACAACGTTGGAGTATACAGTCAAGGTTGATGGAAAAAATGCGGTTTATATGAATATTGTTGATGTAAATAACCGCTATGGAGACGCAAATACTTCGTGGCTGATAAGCTCAATGCATATTTATGTGAACAATGAGCCTGTTCTTATCCCGACGCTGGGAGATGTTGAGAACACGGCATATTTTACGGATTACAATAATAATCTTGTTTATCTTGGCTGTTTTGAAAATGAAACGATAGATATTCGTATAGAATACGATGATCCGTGGTATCTCAAAGTCAGTGAAGTAAGCTTTGCACAGCTTGGCATGAACAAAATGGATAATCTGTGTAAGGCATACAAAAAAGCAGAATGTGATGTGTCATACACAAATGATTCTGTTACGATTCGTTTAAACGGTACCGCTACAAAAAATTATGCGTTAATTCCGATAATATACAGCGATAACTGGAAAGTAACGGTGGACGGACAGGAGGTTTCTGCAAAGCAGATTGCAGGAATGTTTACAGGCGTAAAGCTTCATTCCGGTGAAAATACGGTCACAATGAAATTTGAGCCGAAGGGAAGAAAAGAGTGAATATTAATTACACTGGCAACACTTCTTATGGTTTTTGTGTGCCTTGTGATTAATCATTTTAAGAAAATAAGAGTACCGGCATGGATACAGTACTGTGCTGTGTTTATTTACTTACAGCTGTTGAATGCGGTTGTACTGTTTATGTTTATATTGACGACAGTTGCAGCTATACCTGCGTTTATATATCAACTCGTATTAAAAATCATGCAGTTTATGTAGATATAAAACGGAACCCGGAGTTATACCCCGGGTTCTTCTAAAAAGGATAAAAAATATGAATATGTTATCTGAAAAGTATAAAAATAATGAGAATTTTCGTCTTGTTCTGAAATTGCTTTTTATCTGGCTGATATCAAGACTTATAATGCTCCTTCTTATGGCTGTGTACAATGCATATATGGGAACAGACCATTCGGTTGCATTTTTAATGAACCAGTGGGATGCCAAGCGTTATCAGTTTATGATTGACAACGGATATACATTTCCGCTTGATACTGACCCACAGGCAAACTGGGCATTTTTTCCGATGTATGTTATTGTGTGCCGGTTTGTGAAAATTTTGACATTTGGAGTTGTTGACACTTATTGGGTAGGAATGGTTGTATCAAATGTCTGTATTTTTGCGGCGGCATTTACAGCAGTAAAGTATATGAGTCTTGTCAGGGGCGGAAAAAGTGAGGAGTATCTTCTGATTCCCGTGTTAATGTTTGCAGGACCGTATTCATTTTATTTCGGCTCGGCATATACCGAAGCAATGTTTGTTTTGTTTATTGCACTGTTCTTTTACTGCTGTGCAAGAAAACGTTTTATATTGGCAGGAGTTATGTCGGCATGTGCAAGTGCTACCCGAATAGTAGGCTGTATTCTTGTCTTTGCACTTCTTATGGAATTGTATCTTGATATGGTACAGAAGGAGGATAGGAGTGGCAGCAGGCTGTTTACGTTTAATAGAATCAAGCTGTTTATAATAAAAATGATTAAAGCACCGGAGCGTATTTTTGCGGTGATGTTAAGTCCTTTGGGGGCATTTAGTTATATGACATTTCTCAGATTTTTCTGCGGAGATGTCTGGGCGTATAAGAATGTTCAGATTGCATGGAGGGAAGATACATATTTCCCTGTAATCGGTGTAATGTGGAAAGCATGTACGGGACAGATTGAACCGAGATATACATATATGGGGTGGTTCTGCGTTGGAGTTTTTATTGTGTATGGATATATGCTGTACCGTAAATACTATTCAATGGCGGTATTTGGTATTATTTCTTTGTTAGTGCCGCTGACATCACATGTTATGAGTACATGCAGATTTACGGCAGGCTCGTATGTTATTTATATGGGGTTGTATGAAATATTAAACAGATGTAATAAGAAGCTGAGAGCGGTGGTGCTTTTGTTATTTGCACTTGCAGAGGCGGTGCTTTTGCTGTTGTGGTACAATTCGGACTGCTGGCTGATGTAATCAATACAATTTTTATTGGAATCTGATGGAAAAGAGGGGATATTCATGAAGATAAAAAAAAGATTGGTTATATGTTTTTTTGTTGTATTTTTAATGTCTTTGTCACTGATATCAGTAGTGCTTGTAAAAGCGGGAACAATAAAGCAGCCTGCACACAGTGCGCATAAAATTACACGGAGTATTTGGGATGTGGCATACAGTGATATTAGTGAAGAAGATGATGATGATTTTGTATTGCAGAATACAGGTGATAATAATAAAGAAAAACCCAAGAGAAATATTTCATCTGAAGTAATTCCGTATGACGGCGTTAAGCGAAATATTTCATGCTGGGGCGACAGTATGATGTATGGCTGTGCTACGACACCCGGTTTTATCACGCTTGACGGTGTTACTTCCAATATAAGCTATGCCACAGCACCCGATATTCTGGGCGATTTGACAGGTATCAGGACATATAATCTTGGAGTAAACGGAGAGACTTCAAGAGAGATTGCAACACGCGCAGGCGGACTTGTTATGGTTACTGACAGAGATATTGTGATAGAGGGGACAGGCATAGCGGAGTTTAAGCTTCAGTCGCTATATGACGGTGGAACGGTATATATGGAGGATTACAGCGGATATAATTTTATGTCCGAAGAGACTAATATCTGCATCATTAACGGTGAAAAATATTACGTGACAAATTCTTATGACGGAGAAAGTCAGGTGTTATATGGAACAGACGTAAATATTAAAGAGGGAATCCCTGT
>JAGAJD010000175.1 GCA_017626275.1 Lachnospira sp. | reverse complement strand
GTACATTGGCAACACCTTTGGTAACTACTGCACCAAGCTTATTTAAGTCAACATATTCAGCGTATTCCATTCCCGAACCAAATGTTCCGGAGGCTGTCATAACAGGATTTTTCAACTCCACACCTGCAATATTCACAGATAAATTCATTATAGCTCAACCTCCTTTACATTAAATACAGGTCCTTCCTTGCACACTCTCTTATTATGCACCTGTGAATGTTCATCTATCTCCTTCGACTTACATACGCAGGCAAGACATGCTCCGATTCCGCATGCCATTTTCTCTTCGAGTGAAACATATGCCTCTATATTATTTTCCTCTGCATACGCTTTAATCGCACGAAGCATCGGTGTAGGGCCGCAGGCAAAAATAATATCACCTGTAATGCCGCACTCTCTGACCGCATCAAGTACATTTCCCTTAGTTCCTGCACTTCCGTCCTCCGTTGCAATGTATACATTGCCAAGCTTTTCAAACTCATCATTCAAAAACAGCTCATCTCTGTATCCAAGCACAATATTCTTTTCACAGTCAAGCTGTTTTGCAAGTTCCAGCATCGGCGGGATTCCAATACCTCCGCCAAAAATAATTGCTTTTCTGTCACTGCCAAGCTTTTCAATGTCATAGCCGTTTCCTAAAGGTCCCTGAATATCAAGCTTCTGTCCTGCATGCATTTCAGAAAATTCCTTTGTTCCTTTTCCGGCTACTCTGTATACAATTCTTAAAGTATCTTTATCTATACCGCAGATACTTATTGGTCGTGGAAGCAGCCTTGAACCGTCATTAGAATAAACAGATATAAACTGTCCCGGCTTTGCCGCTTTTGCAATTGCTTTAGTTTCAAGGCATAACTCATAAATATCTGTCGCAATCTCGTCTGCTCTTACAATCTCTACACACTCTCTGTATGACATAAAAATCTCCATTCCGTTATTATAAATGTTATTTTACTTTAACGCTCCGTTAATATCATTAATCATATCAATAGCAGCCTGTCTTGACGCTTCAGCAAAATTTTTCTCGCCGAATTTAGCATATTCCTCTTTTGCGTATGCTGCAATAATTCCTCTCGAACTGTTTACGATAGCGCCTAAACCGTCCTTATTGAAGAAATGTACTAAATCCTCAGCCTTTCCGCCCTGTGCGCCGTAACCCGGTACAAGAATATATGCTTTCGGCATAATCTTACGAAGTACCTTGCCCATTTCAGGATAAGTAGCTCCGACAACAGCTCCGACATAGCTGTAATCATCGCCCATACACTCATTTCCCCATTCTGCAACCTTTTCACCAACAAGCTCATACAGAGGTCTGCCGTCAATCAGTCTGTCCTGAAATTCACCGCTTGACGGATTAGAAGTCTTTACAAGAATAAAAATGCCCTTATTCTCCTCCTTGCACACCTTAAGGAACGGATTGATACCGTCTGAGCCAAGATACGGATTAACCGTTGCAAAATCTTCATCAAAAGCAGAAATACTTTTGCTTCCTACCTGAACCTTTCCCAAATGTGCAACAGCATATGCCTCCGATGTAGAACCGATATCTCCTCGCTTAACGTCACCGATTACAACCATATCTTTTTCCTTGCAGTAATCAACAGTCTTCTTAAAAACCTTCATGCCTTCAATACCGAACTGCTCATACATTGCCACCTGCGGCTTAACTGCAGGAACTATATCATAAATATTATCAATAATCGCTTTATTAAACTGCCAGATAGCCTCTGCCGCACCCTCTAAAGTCTCTCCGTATTCTTCAAACGCTGCGTCCTTAATATGCTTCGGAATAAACTTCATCATAGGATCTAATCCCACAACAACCGGTGCATTCTGCTTCTGAATCTTTGCTACTAATTTGTTAATCATAATTTCCTCTCATTCCGCCGCATATACGGCATTTTCTTTTTAAAATTTTGGCACATCTTTATCTACAATAATCTCACAGCCCGGCTTATAAGAATAAACTATTTTGCCGTCTGACATAGTATATTTTACTCTTCCCTTTACTTTCTTTCCGTCAAACGGAGTATTCTTGCCCTTTGAAGCAAAACGTGAGCTGTCAATAACATATTCCTCATCAGGGTCGATAATAGTGATGTCTGCCGCCCTGCCCGGAAGAAGTGTTCCCTTATCGCTGTTAATAATCTGTGCCGGCTTATAGCTCATACGCTCCGCCATCTGAAGCGGTGTAATCACACACCTGTCCACAAGCTCCGTAATTGTAAGACATACAGATGTCTCAAGTCCCGTAATTCCAAAAGGTGCCTCAGCAAAAGGACGCTCCTTTTCAGTCTTATGGTGCGGCGCATGGTCTGTTGAAATAACGTCCATAACACCTGACTTAAGTCCCTCTATAAGAGCCGCCCTGTCTGCCTTAGAGCGAAGCGGCGGATTCATCTTGAAATTAGAATCCTCTCCCGTTATATCATCTTCCGTCAGCGTAAAATGATGTGGTGTAACCTCTGCTGTTACATCTATTCCCGCTTCTTTGGCAAGCTGCGTCATCTTTACGCTGTCCTCTGTCGAACAGTGGCATAAATGCAGCCTCGCTCCTGTGTTTTTCGCAAGTAAAATATCTCTCGCAACGATAACATCTTCAACTGCATTCATGATGCCGTATAAACCAAGCTCCTTCGCCCTGTTTCCTGCATTCATAACGCCTCTCGCCGCAAGATTTTTATCCTCACAGTGAGCAAATACAGGAATACCTACCTCTGCCGCAAGACGCATTGCCTGTCTTGCAACTCTTGTATTCATAACTGACTTTCCGT
>JAGAJD010000174.1 GCA_017626275.1 Lachnospira sp. | reverse complement strand
GAAAGACAAGTATGAAGAAAATAAAGAGCTGTTATCAGACTGCGTGGCGGCGACAGGAAATTATGTAATTATGTATAATAATCAGTATATAGAAGCAAGATATACTAATATAAGCAGCGGAAAAACGTTGTCAGGGGAGCAGTTTCTTGGACAGGAATATGCGTATCTTGTGCCTGTGGAGTGTCAGGAGGATATCAAAAGCCCTGATTATCTTTGTGTCACAACGTTTTCGTATAAGGATTTTGTAAAAAAAATAGAGAATGTCTACAATCAGGCAGGAGTACATGAAAATGCACCTTTTCAGGATATTCAGATTGTTTCTAAGACAGACAGCGGTTATGTTGCCAAATTGCAGGTCGGAAATGTGATTATGACGGGAGCTGAATTTGCCCGGATACTTGAACTTCCGTCAGCGTGTATGATAATAGAAGATTTGCAGGGCAGCATTAAAATTACGACAAAGGGTGCAGGCGACGGTCTTGGTGTAAGTCTGTACACGGCAGACGTAATGGCAAAGCAGGGAAGCTCGTATGAAGAAATTTTGAAAAAATTTTACAGCGGAATTACCATAGTTTCACAATAAACGTAAGTATAAGTTTTAGGAAAACTGGAAAACATATTAACATCAAAGGTCAAGCAAGCATTGACGAATGGGAGGTTAATATGAAAGACAAAGGCTTTAAATTCAATAAAGAAAAAGTATTTTCCGCAATAATAACTTTAGGTCTTATTATGACACTCGGATACGGAATCTATTCCGTTGAGACTAACACGGGCAAGGCAGAAAATGAAGAAAACATAGTAAACTTAAACGAGGCACAGGACAATAATGTAGCGATAAGAACAGAAGATGTGACGGAGGAGTATCCTGACGTATTGGATTTGAGAGAAGCAGACAGTCTTGAAGAGGCAGAAGCTGCAAATACCGGCGCAAAGGCTGAGGGCTTAACTATTACACAGGAAACAGAATATACAGAAACAGAAAGCTCGGAGCCTGTTGAAACGGAAACAGAAGTGCCGGCAGCACAGACATCAGCTAAAAGCAATCCGGCAGCAGCCTATTCATTCAGCGAAAGCGATACAATAATGAAGCCCGTAAACGGTGAAATTGTTTTAAAATACAGCATGGACACAACTATTTATTTTAAGACGCTTGGTGTATACAAATGTAATCCGGCAATTTCCATTGCGGCGGAAGCAGGAACTAATGTAGGCGTAGCGGCTGACGGTGTTGTACAGTCTGTAAGCGTGAGCGAGGAAACAGGAACGACAGTATCTGTTGCAATAGGCGACGGATATGTTACTACCTATGGATTGTTAGATGATGTTGTTGTAAAACAGGGAGATACGGTTGTAAGAGGACAGCTTCTTGGTAAGGTTGCACAGCCTACTGCTTATTACACACAGGAGGGGGCAAATTTGTACTTTATGCTTGAGAAAGATGGAACACCTGTTGACCCGGCAGCATATTTTGAAGAGTAAGAGCAAAGGATAAGAAAACAGGCACCGGAATTTTTTTTACTGTTAGCAGATGTTTATATGGTTTGGGTGGGTAGATTTAAGAGTTAATCCGGTGCTTTATATATAAAGCTTTATATATAGAAATAACAGACACGCTGAATCCTGTTCTGTCAGTATCAAGACAGAACAGGATTTTTATACTATTTTATAAAAGAGATTTATATAATATAATATACTCATGTGCAAAATGTGCAAAATACATACGTGTATAAAAATATTGTATATATTTTGCACAAAAAGGTTGAAAAAAAGTACAAAAAGAAGTAAAATAAAACTAATATATATACGTAAAGGGAGGCTATTATGAGAAGAAATAAGCTATTGAAAAAAGCAGTGTCGATTGTGGCAGCAGCTACAATTATGACAACAACAGTTTATGTGCCGCTTGGAAATATTACGGCATATGCTGCAGTTGAAGTAACAACATCAGCGCAGACATATGATTTTTCAAGCAATGCAGGAAAGGCAGTACCGGTCAAAGGACAGATTCTTGACGGAACTGCAGTAGCAGGGTCAGACGTATACACAGGTATTATATACGCTGAGGAATCCGGTGATAATGTTACATTTGATTCTAACCAGTTAAAGTTCCGATCAAAGGCTGTACTGTATCTGCCAATCAAGGACGATACTACAAAGATTAAGTATGCACAGACTACTACATCATCAAATGCTACGACAAGAACAACTAATGTAGGAACAGATGACGGAACATATCAGGTATATGCACATACTAAGCCTGTTGAAGTTACAGTAAGTGATATCACTGATATGATTAAGGTTATAAATGGTAAGAAGTACATTGCAATTTATTCACATGGTGATGTTAAAGTAACAAAGATTACACTCACAGAATATAATCCTATTAACCGTGTAGCAGTGACAGGAACAATTAAAGGTGCTGCTGAAAACGGTATAGATACTATTGTATTTAAAAATAAAGATACGGGAGAGGTAACAACAGCAAAGGTTGACGCAGAAGGAAAGTATTCAACAGTATTAAAGAGAGTTGAGGGAAATTCTTCTTATGTAGCAGCAGTTGCAAAGACAGGATTTAAGCTTGATAATACAGATAACGCAAATCAGCTTACACTGACAGGCAATGAAGCAGATGCATCAGCAGATTTTTCAGTTGTTGAAGCAGAAGTTGCAACAGTAACAGGTACATTTACAGGAGTTCCTGACAGTGCATTAAAGGGTGATCTTGAACTTGTTCTGGTTCCGGAAGATGATATGTTAATGGAGCAGAAGGCTGAGCTTACTAAGACAGCAGACGGTTCATACACAATGAAGGCAGTTATTACACCTGATGTAAATTATAGCTGTAAGCTTGTTAATGCAAATGATTATGAGGTAACACAGGTAATTAATGCAAAGGCAGGAGCATCAACTGTTGATGTTGCAGCGACAGCAAAGGCTGTATATACAGTATCAGGAACATTTTATGCTTCTGACAAGTCTTCACCTGCAGTTTCTAAGGTAACATTCACTAACATGAATGAAGAGGGCTATACATATACATTTGATGCAACTAAGGATGGTTATACTGCTAAGCTTCGTGCAGGTGAATATGAGACATCTGCTGAGGTTGAAGGTTATACCGTATTTGACCATGTAAGTGTAAAGGATGCTGACGTAACAAATGTTATTTTCCTTGAAGGACCTGAGGTTACTTCAGAAGTACCTTATAAGGCAGAAGTAACAGCAGGTAAGGGTCAGGAATACGGGACTATTCAGGAAGCTGTTGACGCTATTACAAGAATGAAGAGAGAAAACGGTGAGAGAGTTACAATTAAGCTTACAGATTCACTTTACCGTGAGCAGGTTGTAATTAAGACACCTAATGTTACTATTCTTCCGGCAGAAGGTGTTACACCGACTGTAAGCTGGTATTACGGAATAGGATACTCTTATTACAGTGTAAATCCTGAAAATAAGTGGGAGTATACTTTAAAGTATGCAGTGGATAAGTATACAACGACAATGGTAAATAAGAACTGGGGAACAACAGTAGACCTTGAGCCAACTGCAACAGGCTTCCGTTCTGAAAATGTAATTTATGAAAGCTCATTCAACCGTTATATGACAGATGAAGAAATCGCAGACGGAATAGGCAAGGCTATTGATGTAAATAAAGATGACCGTTCTAATAAGGAAACAAATGTACAGCTTAATAAGAATAAGGAAAGAGCATGTGCAATGTATATTCAGGCAGACAATGTTGAGTATAAGAACTGCCAGTTCTTAAGCAGCCAGGATACACTTTATACAGGAAGTGGAAATGAGAGCATTTACTTTAAGGATTGTATCATTGAAGGTACAACAGATTTTATCTGCGGAAGCGGTAATCCTGTATTTGACAGTTGTACATTAAGCATTTACGGTTACAGTGATAAGGTAGGAGACGGAGGATATATTACAGCTTCAAAGGAAGCAGGTGCTCACGGCTATCTTTTCAACAATTGTAAGGTAGTAAATACTTCATATGCAGGAATTAAGGCAGGTACTAAGAGAATATACTTTGGACGTCCATGGGGTGCAGGTACAAAGTGTATGTTCTTAAATACAGAAGTAGAATCTGCAACAATGATTCATGAGGCAGCTTTTGCAACTATGAGTAATGTAACACCTGCAATGGCAAATTATTCTGAGTATAATACACATTTAGCTGACGGAACAGCAGTAGATACTTCAAAGCGTGCAGCAGGTGTGACAATGCTTACAGAAGCACAGGCTAAGGCCGTATCTGTTGAGGATTATTTTGATGACTGGATGCCTTTATACTACTATGGAGTAGACTTTACAGTTCTTGACAGTGCAGTTAGAAAAGCAGAAGCACTTAATGCAGAAGATTATAAGGATTTTGCAGCAGTAGAGGCAGCTTTGGCAGCAGCTAAGAAATTAGATAAGGCAACAGCAACACAGGATAATATTGATAAGCTTGCAAAGGATATCAATGATGCAGTAGCAGCACTTGAGAAAAAAGGCGAGCAGACAGAAGAAGGCAAGGAATCTATTGATCTTTCAAAGGGACTTGTTACAACAGAAACTTATGGAACAAGCGGACTTGCAACAATCACTGTATTAGAGGATATGCCGATAAATGAGCCGAGCTATTTAGAACCGCTTACGCTGGACGGAATAACATATCCTTACTTTGTACAGGGTACAACCGGAGCAAGCCCGAAGGGTGGTCAGATTCCTACTTCAGGTGCAGCATTTAAGATTACTGCACAGAAGAACAGCAAGATAACATTTATCAGCAAGGCAACAATAAAGACTTACCACTTCATCGAAGTTTCAGCAGATGGAAATTCAGTAGTGTCAGATAGCACAGCAGCTGAAATTCCTAATAAGCTTGAATTTGAGATGAATGAGGGAACAACATATTACTATTATGCTGATGGTTCAAAGCCAATGGTATATGCAATCTACTTAGAAGAATCAACAGGAGTTGTTAAGCCGGTAGATTTTACAGCACTTGACAAGGCAGTAGCAGCAGCAGAAAAGCTTAATGCAGCAGATTACAAGGATTTCACAGCAGTAGAGAAGGCTTTGGCAGCAGCAAAGAGCGTAGATAAGGAAGCAGCAACACAGGCAGATGTAGATACGCTTACAAAGACGCTTAATGATGCAGTAGCAGCACTTGAGAAGAAGCAGGAAGAGAAGCCGGAAGAGAAACCGGAAGAGAAACCGGAAGAGAAGAAGAATGGTTTCTACGAAGAAAACGGCGTTAAGTTCTGGTATGAAGATGGCGTAAAGCAGGGAACAGAAGGTCGCGGTAAGGAAATTTATGACCCTAAGACAGATGCATGGTACTGGTTAGATTCAGTACAGGGCGGTGCAGTAGCAAAAGCTAAGGACGTATATCAGGAATATGAGGACGGTACAAGTAAATGGGTACGTTACGATAAAGATGGCCATATGATTAAGGGCTGGGATACAAATGAAAACGGAAAGTATTATTTTGACCCAATCACAGGTGCAATGGCTAAGGGTGTTGTAAATATCGATGGAACAGAATATCGTTTCAATGACGTTACAGGAGTTATCTTAGACTTAGAATTTGTTAACGACAACGGAAAAGAATTCTGGTATGAGAACGGTATCAAGCAGGGAACGCAAGGTCGTGGTAAGGAAATCTATGATCCTGCAACAGACGGCTGGTACTGGTTAGACGCAATTGATGGCGGTAAGAAAGCTGTATCAAAAGACGTATATCAGGAATCATATGCAGGACAGTATGCAGACAGACCTGACGGAACAGGTAAGTGGGTACGTTACGATGAGAACGGACGCATGATTAAGGGCTGGAGTGCAGACGGAAATTACTACTTCGATATGATAACAGGCGCAATGGCTAAGGGAACAACTACTATTGCTGGAAAAGTTTATACATTTGATTGGACTACAGGTATCTTACAGAAGTAAATTGTAAAGAAAATAGTTTTATAATAATGCCGACGGTTGTTTTAGTAATAAAGCAACCGTCGGCATTTTGTTATGATTGGTATGAAATAACATATTTTAGAAAAAACTTAAGTCTATGAAATAGGATATACGGTAATATACTGGAACATCATGATAAAGTGGCATATGCTGCCTGCCATAACAAAAAGATGAAAAATCTCATGAGAACCAAAATATTTGTGATGTGAGTTAAATATCGGAAGCTTTAATGCATATATAATGCCACCGACAGTATAAATAATACCACCTGCAAGCAGCCAGTTAAATGCGGCTGTTGGCAGGGAATTTAATATCTGTGTAAATGCCAGAACACATACCCAGCCCATAGCTATATACAGCATTGAAGAAATCCATTTCGGGCATGTCACCCAGCACAGCTTAAAAATAATACCTAGAACAGCAATACTCCATACGATAGCGAGCAATGCAAATCCGACAGTTCCGTGAAGAACGATAAGGCAGATTGGTGTGTAAGAGCCTGCTATCATAACAAAAATCATGCAGTGATCAAGCTTCTTCAAAATCTTATTAGTGTGTTCCGATAAATTAAAAGTATGGTAGGTTGTGCTTGCGGCGTATAATAGAATCATGCTGACAATAAATATAGTCAAAGATACAACATGAATCATATCAGGTGCATGCAGAGCCTTTATGATAAGTGGTGTTGCGGCAAATACAGCCATGAGCATACCGATAAAATGTGTAATTGCACTTCCGGGGTCTTTTACTTTAAAATGTTTCATAATATCCTCTCTTTCCGCCGCATAATCAAGCAATAAAAAACACGTTGCAGCAATGCTTTTTAAATGTGGCATGTTAATAATATATTTAGTGGTTATATTTATTATTACATGTGGTTTTAAAAACTATGTGTTATTATGCTATGTATAATACATCAAAATACTTTGATTTGCAATATATTTTTTAAAAATTATTTATACTTTTATAATAAAAAAAGTGTTATAATAGCCGTAATTCAATATATTAGAGGAGATTTTTCGATGAAAAGAGTAGGAATTGTTACGGACAGTCATAGTGGAATTTCACAGCAGGAGGCGCAAAAGCTTGGAATAAAGGTGCTTCCAATGCCTTTTTATTTTGATGATGTATGTTATTATGAAGATTTAGATTTGACCAGAGAGATGTTTTTTGAAAAATTAGTTTCGGGAGCAAAGGTTACAACATCACAGCCAACGCTCGAAAGTGTAAAAGAGCTGTGGGACAGTGCTTTGGAGGAGTTTGAGCAGATTCTCTATATTCCAATCAGCAGCGGACTTAGCGGCTCATGCATGACAGCAGGCGCTATGGCGGCAGATGAGCCTTATGAGGGCAGAGTGTTTGTTGTTGATAACGGACGTGTTTCTACACCGCTTCACAGCACGATTCTTGATGCGCTTGAGCTGGTTGAAAAAGGATATTCGGCACAGGAAATAAAGGATAAGCTGGAAGCTTACAGGGAACAAATGGTAATTTATGTCGGTGTTGACACTCTTGAATTTCTTAAAAGAGGAGGAAGAGTTAAGCCTACGGTGGCGGCAATCGGAAATATTTTAAATATTAAGCCTGTATTAAAATTCGATGTTGGGACGCTTGATATGCATCAAAAGTGCCGTGGAAGAGTAAAAATGAGAAAAGCCATGATTGAAGCGATGAGGCAGGAGCTTGATACGAGATTTAAAACGGCCTATGAACAGGGAAAGCTTCATATAGTGGCAGCTTCAAGTTCGTCAAAGGAGGATACGGAAAGCTGGCTTGAAGAAATCAGGGAGGCATTTCCGGGAATGGATATATTATGTGATGACCTTTCATTAGGCTTATGCTGTCATATTGGACCAAACGGGTTAGGGATAGGATGTCTTACAAAAGTGGAATAGACAAACTTTTTGCTTATCATTTTCGTATAATATAACAGAAGCAATAAAAAATTTAATTTGGGAGGTTATTGTATGAGAGTGAAGCAAAAAATTAAAATTATTCCGCTTGGCTTAGCAATTTTGGCGGGAATATGCGGATATTCCGTATATTCAGATGAAAATGCGGACAGTGTGCAGGAAAACACGACAAAAGTATCAACAGAACAGATAAACTATATGCAGACTCCGTTAAATGAGGGTGTTTTTACAAATACGGTTATACCTGAGAATGGAACGTGGAGGCAGTATATTGCAACAGACAGGGCGTATACAAAAGAACTCACCGACAAAGA
This sequence comes from Lachnospira sp., assembly GCA_017626275.1. Lineage (GTDB taxonomy): Bacteria > Bacillota > Clostridia > Lachnospirales > Lachnospiraceae > Lachnospira. The sequence continues at coordinate 2,004 of JAGAJD010000174.1, read as the reverse complement.
TGCACAATTGTTTGCACATGGAGAGAGTATTGTTGAAACTGAACAGCAGCCGGATCAGAACAGATATGTTTATAGCGATAACAGTACATTTATTGATGGGCGTTATAGGATTATGTACTGTACAAAGAGAAATGAAGAGATAGGCTATAATCGTTATATTGACGCCAATAAATACGGATTGTGGACGGACAAAGAAAGTGCGTTTCCGCTGGAAGAACTGGAAGATTTTTCACGAAGCGAGGCGATTGAGCAGGTTAAGGATTTGTGTGACGGATTAGGCATTGAGCTTAGTGATGAACCGCCGGAAGTTTATGTAATGGACGCAGAAAACATGACAAATATTATGCTAAAAAGCGATACTCTGCGCTATTACAGGCTAAATAGAAGATATGGCACAGAGGAAGAGAACAGGCGGGAAATTACCTGGACTAAAGATGATGAAGTATATTATATTGTCTTTGAAATGAATATGGAAGGTTCACCGCTGACGGATAAAGGATTTAGTGCAGGTTCAGAATTTGCAGTGGGTTCAACAGTTACGGCAGCAGTGGGAAAGAACGGTATACAGTATTTTCAGGCAGAGGGGCTTTATGATATTATAGAGTCATCTCATTTAGAGGGTCGCATATGCAGCTCATCAGAGGCAATGAAAGTGATGAGATCGAAATGCAGTTATAATGACGGATTTGTAACAAGATCTCTATCAGAGATGAAGCTTGTTTATGTTCCTGTTGGAATATGCGATGTTAAGAATCATGAATATGTTGTACGTCCATATTGGAAGTGTACAGTATCGTATATAAAGACTAAGCAGGTAAATGGACAAGCAATAGAATATACAATAGAAGATGTAGTGCTGATAGATGCGGTTACAAAGACCGTATATAAGGATTAAGGTTGGTTTTTACATACAGGCAGTCGGGAATCCCCACGAGACAGATACTCGTGGGGATTAGTATTATTTATGTTGCCAAAAGTAAAAATAGTTTACAGTATGTCCTCATACTCCACCTGCCACATTCCATTTTCAGGAAATCCCGGAGTCTTTTTATTGCAGCCATCGTATCCTGCCGTCATAAAAGCTGCCGCCAGAAGCAAAGAACCATTGCCCGGAAGATACAGTGGCAAATCATCACGAGAAATCTGTCTGTTGTTACCGCTTGCTACATAAACATTTTTATATGTATCTTTAAGCAGAATGTCTATTGCAAGTTCAGGTTTGCCAAGCCGTACTGCTGTCATGGCAATTACGGCAAAGTCCCAGCCCCAAAGAGTATCCTCATCCCAATTTTCTAAAACAAGTTTAAGTGTTTTTTCCATGGCCTGCTTATCCATGCGTCCTGAATCTGTTACTCCGTAGGCCATAAGCATAGACGGGTGGTCACGGTGATAGTTTATATACGTGTCATGCGCATTACTGTGAGCTATGTAATATCCGTTTTCTTTTGGAGATAGTATCATATGTTCTGAAACTTCCTTCCATTTTTCAGGAACTTTCTTATTCAGAATATGTCCCATTTCATATGCCATGTTAAGGCCGATAACCCAGTATTCCACTTCAAATACAGGATTTTTCGTGATTTCCGGCGCATGTTTTTCCTGTACGGGTATAAGCGGAGACAGTAATTCATAAAAACCATTTTCATTTTTAACTGCAAAATCAGCCATAAATTCGGCACTTTTTTCAATCAGCGGATAGTATTTTTCTAAAAATTTTTCATCTTTAAGCCGCTTATAAGCCATATGCAGCATATAAATTAAATGTGGCTGCTGCCATACTAAAAGTGGCGCTATCTTAGAAGGACTGTCAATGGCATCATATCCAACCATTTTTGTCCAACGAGCACCTTTATATCCGTTTTTTGATGCGTTAGCTTCAGCTTCCGATAAATGTTCTAAAAACCAGTCAAGGCTTTTGCACAGCAAATCAGAGCGGCCATAACATGGAAGATAAGCCGTATGCCAAAAATACATTTCCAAATGTGCCTTTCCGTACCAGCTGTT
>JAGAJD010000173.1 GCA_017626275.1 Lachnospira sp. | reverse complement strand
TAAATCAAGGAAATATCCAACATTTCTTACAGTCTTTATATATGAACCGGCTTTGCCAAGCTTCTGCCTTAACGTCTTAATATGGACGTCTAAGGTTCTTGACTCACCCTCATAATCGGAACTCCATATTTTCTCCATGAGGTTATCCCTTGAAAGTACAATTCCCTGATTAATTGTGAGATATTTTAAAAGCTCATACTCCTTAAATGTAAGCTCTATATGCTTATCGTCCACGTATGCCACATGCTTTTCATCGTCGATAAAAAGTATACCCACTCTTAGGAACTTTTCGTCCTCCATGCCTCCGACTCTTCTTAACAGTGCCTTTACACGTGATATCAGCTCCATGACACCAAATGGCTTAGTAAGATAATCATCAGCTCCCAAATCAAGTCCCTTGACCTTATCAATCTCCGTTGTCTTTGCCGTCACCAATATTACCGGAATACGCCTTGTCTCCGGTGTTGCTCTAAGCTTTGTAAGAATTGACAAACCGTCTTCGTCAGGAAGCATAATATCAAGCAACACTAAATCAGGAACTCTTTCCTGAACCTGCTTATGAAATTTCTTTGCACAGGAACACTCTACAATCTGATGTCCTGCATTTTTAAGTGCAAAGCTTTCTATCTCACTTATGTTTTTATCATCTTCTACCACATATATAAGTGCCATTTTTTCCTCCATTTCTTTATTACGCAATAACTTTACGGCTTTCAGGAAGCTTATATTTCTCTTTATAGCCTGCATACTGTCTCTTAAACTGTTCATTTCCTTCACGCTTTATTGTATCAAGATATTCGTGCGTGTCAAACCCTTCCTGCTTAATTTGTATAAGACATACCGCAATATTAGAGCAGTGGTCGGCAATTCTTTCATAATTAGTTGTAATATCCGAAAGAACAAAACCTAATTCTATGGTGCATTTTCCCTCTGTAAGTCTTCTGACATGACGGGATTTAAGCTCTATATTCAAATCATCGATAACCTCTTCTAACGGTTCTACTGTTTTTGCAAGCTCTATATCTTCATTACAAAATGCGGTAAATGCTGTCGTCACAATTTCCTTAACGGCATTTTTAAAAATATTTAATTCCTCTCTTGCTTTTGGCGAAAATTCCATATTTTTTTCAGCAAGCTCCTTAGCCGCCTCTGTCAGATTACACGCATGGTCGGAAATTCTTTCAAAATTGCCAATCGTATGAAGAAGCATTGATAAGCCTTCCGAATCCTTTTCCGACAAGTCACGGCTGCTTAACTTCATAAGATATGTTCCCAGTGCATCTTCGTACTTATCCACTCTGTCCTCTAACATACTTACCTTATCGGCGTCTTCCTGATTATATTTTTCAAGAAGTGAAATTGATGTAAATAAAGACTCCTTAGCCAGCTCTGCCATGTTATTAGTAACCTGTATACAATGCTCCATCGCAAGACTCGGCTTATCAATAAATCGTTCGTCCAGTAAAGCGAATTCATCTTCTGCCGCCGGTATTTTATCCTGCTTACTGTCACGTACCGTAAGACATGCCAGTTTTACAAGCACATTTCCAAATGGAAGCAGAAGAAGCGTTGCAACAACATTAAATATACTGTGAATTATGGCAATTCCCACTTCCGTAGCAGGCTCCTGCATAAATGCAAACGGAAAAAATGCATTAATAAGATAAAATGCCGCCATAAAAATAAATGTTCCAATGATATTAAAATACAAGTGTACAAGCGCAGCTCTTTTAGCATTTTTACTTGCACCGACAGCCGAAATCTGGGCAGTCACACATGTACCGATATTCTGTCCCATAATAATAGGTATTGCCGTGGCATATCCCAGACTTCCCGTAGAGCATAGTGCCTGTAATATACCAACCGATGCAGAAGAACTTTGGATAACTGCCGTTAATATTAAGCCTGCAAGCATACCGAGAAGCGGGTTGGAAAACATTGTAAGTATACCGGTAAACTCCGGCACATCTGCCAACGGCTCTACTGCCGCACTCATAGCAGACATTCCTGTCATAAGGATTGCAAAGCCTATCATAATCTTACCGATATCATGCATTTTCTCACGCTTTGAAAACATGATAAATATAACACCGATAATTGCCAGTACAGGCGAAAATGACGACGGTTTTAGAAGATTCACAAAAATATTGCCGCCCTCTATACCTGTAAGACTTAAAATCCATGACGTTGCAGTTGTACCAATATTGGCACCCATAATAATTCCGACTGCCTGAGTCAGTTTCATAATTCCCGAATTAACAAAACCGACAACCATAACTGTCGTTGCAGAGGAAGACTGTATTACCGCCGTTACTCCTGCACCAAGCAGAACTGCCTTAACCGGATTAGACGTCAGTCTTTCAAGAATACTCTCCAGCTTTCCGCCGGAAGCCTTTGACAGCCCTTCCCCCATAATATGCATACCATAAAGAAAAAGGGCAAGTCCGCCAATCATTGATAACACATCAAAAATATCCATTTCATACCTCATTTCTGTTGTATTTTAATTTGTTTTTACATGTAAAGTATATAACAGGTGTATGAAATCTATGTCAAGCTTATGTGAAATCTATGTAAATTTTAAAATAC
>JAGAJD010000172.1 GCA_017626275.1 Lachnospira sp. | reverse complement strand
TATGCGCGAGTGGCTCAGTGGTGGAGCACCTCCTTGCCAAGGAGGGGGTCGCGGGTTCGATCCCCGTCTCGCGCTCTAATTAATAAATCCAGTGTTTAAGCCGTTTGCAGGACTTGTACACTGGATTTTTTACTATTAAGCTTTTTATAATATTTCTTCATCGATTTTGGTAATATCTCCTTTGCATAGAGTATTACGTGCAACAATATTTGCAATCATATCGCTTAATACGACAAGGTCTGCGGCAAGCACCGAAAGCTGTTCTTCTGATAGACATTCAGAGAGCTGACAGGCTACTGTTGATAAAAAGTAAAGATTTGAGCAGTTATTCATGGCTTAAAGGTCTCGTGCGTTTTTTATATTATATGTAACCAGGTTAAGGAATGTGAAAATATAAACAGACTATGAGATAAGACAGAAGAAAGGGAAGCTTTGAGAACTTCCCTTTCCTAGGAAATATTAACATTTATAGTGACGTAGCAATTCGTTTAATGTATTAATCTGGTCCTTCATGGTATTGCTTGCAGCAGCACTCTGTACAGCGCTTGCCGAATTGCTCTGAGTGACCTCTGAAATCTGATTGACGGCTGCGGCAATCTGGTTAATGGCTTCTGCCTGTTCGTTACTTGCTTTAGTGATATTTCTTATATACAGGCTTGCAGTTTCTGTCTGCTCTGACACCGACTGCATTGAAGCCACAGTGTTTTCCAAAGCTTCCATGCCGTCATGAATACTGTTGTGTGTTTTTTCAATAAGGTCTGATGTGCTTTGTGCCGCCTGTGTACATTCCTCGGCAAGAATACGAATCTTGCCTGCGAGAACAGCAAAGCCTTTGCCGGCAAGTCCGGCTCTTGCTGCCTCAATAGAGGCATTCATTGACAACAGGTTCGTCTGGTTGGCTATATCCTGAATGAGCTTGCTGATACCGTTGATTTCATTAGAATTTTCTTTAATTGTATGCATAGAATCTACTAATGTATTCAGGTTATCACTGTTGCATTGAACCATTTCCTGAATGGAATCCATCTTTGCGTCAGATTGTCGTGAATTTCCTGCATTGTCGGATATGTGCTGTGAAATGTCCGTAAGCGTTGCCGACAGCTCTTCCACAGCACTTGCCTGATTAGAAGTGCCGTCAGAAAGCATTTGTGCACCCAAATCAAGCTGGTTAATGTTATTCATTAAAATATCAGAATGATGTTCAATCTGAATCAGGGTATTGCGCATTGTATATGTAACTGATGATAATGCTTTGGCAAGTTCGTTAAATTCCCCGCTGTAATCGGCAGAGATGGTTCTTGTGAAATCACCATGTTCAATCTGTGTTACAAATTCAGTTATCTCACTGATAATTATGCTAAGTGTCTTAATCGTCTTATTTAATGTATTTACTAATTCGGCACTTTCGTCATTACCGGAAGCGTCAGGAAGAACGGTTGTCAAATCACCCTCCGAAAGAAGCTTAAGACGGTTTAAGCATTGTTTAATTGGAGAAGTGATTGATCTTGTGATAGCGGTAATGATAAGAATTGCTATAATAAGGTCAATAATTGTAATAAGTATTCCTGTGGCATTTACATCATCTGTCATTGAAAGTGCGGCATGCTTGTCCTGCAGAGTGATAACCGACCATGAATCGGAGTTGCCGTCAAGGGCAACCGGTGAGTAGCTTGCATAGTAAGTTTTTCCGTTATCAGACACCGTGCAGTTTCCGGATTCGCCTGACATAACACTGTTGATAGCATTAGCATATTCTTCTGATAATTCTATCGGAAGTTCCTCGGTAATAATGTTTCCACTGGTGTCGTACAAAATCTTTCCGGAAGAATCCTTTTTTGAAATAGTACGTGTGCGTGTCTTAAAATTATAAAGTTCTTCATAGTATACGCTCTCAGGGTGGGCGATTACCGCACCTTCGCCGTCAATGATAAAAGCAATCCTGCCTGATTCAATATCAGAATACTGCTCCACAAGAGACTGAAGTGAGGCAAGTTTAATATCTGTTGCAAGAATACCTATCATCTGGTTATTGGATTTGAGAGGTATAAAAATAGAGGCACATGCCATGTTGGTGCTTACAGAATAGTAGGATTTTGAAACAAAGGGCTGTTTTTTGTTCATCATTTCCGTAAACCACCAACGGTTTGCACGGTTGCCCAATGTACCGCTTGAGCGGCTTGTCTGGTCGCCGTTCAAATCCTGAATGTAAACTAACTCAAAATAATCATTTCTCTGTGCAACACCCTGGACAACAGGCGTCTGACGCTCTGTATCCATCGAAAGAATATCGTTTGAATAAGCAAGCTCTTCCGTGATATGGTATGCGCGGCTCATAAAATCCGACACTGACTGGGAAATAAAGTTACATGTTTCGATATTCTCGTGTGTTATTTCTTCCTCATAAGCGTTTGTAAAAAGATTTCCGATAACTGACAATATTGCAACAGCAAAAATGCTTATAATCAGAACAGTTGGAACGAGAAATTTGGCAAAAATACTTTTTAGTCTCATATGACGTCCTCCTCAAAAATATGTAGTTGTTCACGTTATTTAAACAAATATTATTATAATTATATCAAATGAAATATAAAAACACAATGATTTTGTATTGAAATATAAAAATATAGTTGGTAAAAGTGATAATAAAATGTTGTCGAAATTCAAAATAAATGATAATATTTTAACATAATCAAAAATCAGTAATACAGTATTAAGTGATAATAAAGCTGAGAAAGCAGCAGGACGGAGGTTATAATGAATCAGGAAAATGAAAAAAGAATATTAAAAAGGGCAAAGCCGGCAGTTAAGCTTCGACATTCAATTAAGATGAGGATTATGCTTCTTGTGGGGCTGACAGTGTTTTTGTCGGTTAATTCTATTCTTTTGATATTTGAGTCGTATTCGCAGAATATAATAAAGAAACAAATGCAGAATTATCTGCTTGATATAACGTTAAGCAGCGGTACGATATTAGAAGAAATGATTAAAGAAAAAGGCTTTAATGTTGCCCTCGGATATGACAGTCTGAAATCGGCATTTAAAGATATAGGACTTGAGGGAATTGAGTCAAGCTACGCATATATTGTAGATAAAGAATCTACAATGAAGTATCACCCTACTAAGGAGAAGGTCGGACAGTCTGTTGAGAATGAGGTTGTAAAAGATGTGATAGCACAGATTCAGGCTGGAAAACACCCTGAACCAAAAACAGTTACATATGAATTTAAGGGTGTTACAAAGTATTCGGCATACTATGTTACAAAAAACAACGGAGCAGTTGTTGTTGTATGTGCAGATGAGAGTGAGGTTCTTGCACCTGTTTATAATATAACAAAGATTGGTTCGGCGTTAATGATAATTGTTTCTGTCACATGTATTGTTATAGGATATTTTGTTACAAGAAGATTTGTT
>JAGAJD010000171.1 GCA_017626275.1 Lachnospira sp. | reverse complement strand
CGCAGAAATAACCTTTGCACCTAACGAATGGAATTTTTTATGCACATCTCCTATTTTATTCCATTCATTTACGATAACACTATTATTTACAGAATTCATTCCGATAACACCATAAAAATGACCAAATGCACATTTTTGTGAGTTAATCTGCAAAGGAAGAATCATCATGTCATTAACCATGTTATCCAGCTTGGCAAGCCAGTCCATATGTGCCTTTTTTGCATTTTCAAAAACTGTAATCAGTTCATCGTTGCTAAGCATACTTAAGCCGGAATTAAGTCCCAGATAAATCTTTCCGATACATGCGGAAAATCTGTCATCAATATTTTCCATCTTGCCCGCATAATCCTTACTTTCTTCGGCAACTTCACTGACAACAGAAGAAAGCTCCGAAACTCTCTGCGCATCAGAGCTGCATTGCTCCATAGCTTTATTGACTTCCTCCGTGGCAACTCTTATCTGCTGCATATCGTCATTAACGTCATTAACGCTGTCCACAACCTTTGACAGCAGTCCGATATTCTCATTAACCGTCACGGCTACCGAATCAATCATTTCGCTCATTTTCTCGGTAGATTCAACAGTTCTTCTTGTACTGTACTGTCCTGCCGTAGATGCCTCGTAAATTCTGTCTACGAAATCTTTCATTTCTTTTAACTGACTCTTTGTATCATCTGCCAGCTCACGAACCTCATCTGCAACAACAGCAAAGCCTCTTCCCTGTTCCCCTGCTCTTGCCGCCTCAATCGACGCATTTAACGCAAGCAGATTTGTTTGATTGGCAATGTTTCCTTCACTCGCGACAATTTCTTCAACTCCTCTTACAAGTTTCACAAGATTATCAATTCTCTCACTCATATCATGAGTATCTGCAAGTACGCTCTCCTTTAGCTGTGCCACTTCATTTAGCAGTTCACCGCTCTCACTGTTCTTTTCTGTAAGCTCCGCACTCTCGTCCGCAAGAAACTGCAATGTATCGGTTGCAGAAATAATATTATCATTCACCTGATTCATTGTAGCATTAGTCTGCTCAACTACTGCAAGATTAGATTCGCTCAAATCCAACAATTCGCCCGAAAGCCTTGCAATTCTTTTGGAAATAAATCCAAGCTCCACATCATAATTGGAAATCTCCGCTGAAATCCTGTTTAATTCCTTTGCAGTGCCATAAACCCGCAGCTCATTTTCAATAATAACTTCAACATAATCCAATAGCTTTCTGCTTTCTCTGTTTTTCAAATCAGGCTTTGTACAATCTTTTCCTGAAAGCTTTTTTTGCACATAGTCCATTATAAGTCTGTCATCAGTATTCTTCATAGCCGCCTCCCGTATCATTTTCACTAAATTGCTTAATTTTATTAAGCTATTATATCACAAATGCCATAAAAAGAAAATACCTTCTTATTATGCAAGCCAGCCCATTCCTCTGCATACCGCATATATCATGTACAGCACATATACACCAATCATTACTGCACCCTCTTTGCGGTCAAGCTTTTTGCCTGTTGCGGCAAATATATAAACAATTATATTAAATGCTATAAGTACAATACAGTCATACAACGACTCCGTTAATACGGTGATAGGGTGAATAAATGCGGATACTCCCAAAATAAACAATATATTAAATACATTCGAGCCGATAATATTTCCCGCCGCAATTCCGCTCTGTCCCTTGCGTGAAGCCACAGCAGAAGTTACAAGCTCAGGAAGCGAAGTTCCGACTGCCACTATCGTGAGTCCTACAAGCGTCTCTGTCATATTAAATGCATATGCTATCTGTTTTGCACTGTTTACAACAAGCTGTCCGCCAATAACGATTGCGGCAATTCCGCCTAAAATATAAATAACACATTTTATTGATGACAAATCGGCTTTTTTCTCCTCCTGCGTTCTGTTTTTAAGTGCCAAAACAACAGTAAACACAATATATGCCACAAATATAACAATCAAAATCATAGCATCAATTCTTGAAATACTTCCTGAAACCTGCTTTCCCGATTCCGATATAACCTCTCTGCCCGATATAACGATATCACTGATCAATACTGCCAGAAGCACTGAAAGTCCTGCTGAAAACGGAAAATCTCTCTTCATAATGTTTCTGTCAACGCTTACAGGCGCAATAACCGCACAGATACCAAAAATCAATACAAGGTTAAATATGTTAGAACCCATTACATTACTTATAGCAATCTCATTTGAACCTGTGAGTGCGGCAGAAATGCTGACTGCCAGCTCTGGCGCGCTTGTTCCCATTGCAACAATGGTAAGACCGATTACAACTCCCGGTATTTTAAATTTTTGGGCAACAGCCGAGCTTCCGTCAACGAAATAATCAGCTCCTTTAATCAGAAGAACAAAACCTGCAAGCAGTAAAACTAAGTTAAGCAAAATTGTCATAAATTGATATCCTCCATTCTTTGATGTATACAATAATCTACGATAAAATTATCCTTGCACTACTTCCGCCTTCTTTATTTTTAGTGACGGCTATCTGCAAGTCTATACGCTCCTTTAACTCTGACACATGCGAGATAATTCCCACAAGACGGTTTGATTCTGAAAGCCTTATCAGCACTTCGACAGACTGTCTTAAAGATTCTTCATCTAAAGCACCAAAGCCCTCATCAATAAACATTGTGTCTATCTGAATACCGCCCGCCTGTGACTGAATCTCATCTGACAGACCTAATGCCATTGCAAGTGACGCCTTAAAGGATTCACCTCCCGAAAGCGACCTTACACTTCTTACAGTTCCATTATAATGGTCAATTATGTCAAGTTCAAGACCGCTTTGTCCCTGCATGCTTCCCTTGCTGCGAACCATTTCGTACTGACCGCCTGTCATTACCATAAAACGTGTGTTGGCTCTCACAATAATTCTGTCAAAAAAAGCCATCTGCACATAAGTTTCAAGCATAATTTTCTGTCTTCCGCTTATTGTTCCGCATGCAGTATTACAGAGTGCGCGCATCCACTGATATTTTTTTTCAAGCTCCGACATGTTATCTGAAAGCTTTACAATCTCAAGCTTAGCATTTGTATTTATCTCAAGCCTTATATCAAGCTGTTTTTTCTGCCCGAACATTTCGTTTTTCTGCTGTTCTTTTCTGTTTCTTTCTTCTTTAAGCTCTGCAACAGAAGTACTTTTTAACTGCTGTCCGTCTAACTGCCTCTTTAAGTCCTCCACCCTGTTTTTTGATGTCTCAAGCTGAAGCTTACAGTCACGATACTCTTTTTCTGCCGTATTATATTCCTGTTCTGCCTGCTTACTTTTAAGACGCACCATGTTAAGGCTCTGTTCTGCCTGTTTTATATTTTCATAGGAAAGGCTGTTCTTCAGGCTATGCATTTCATTTTTAACAGCTACAGCCTCCGTTTCAAGCACTGACTGCTGCCTGATAAGCTCTGCAAGCTCTTCCTCACTGCTTCGGTGGCTTTTTTCACATTCAGGAATCAGTTTTTCCAGTTCATTCTGCCTGCTTACGGCTTTATCAAGACTTTTTCTTTCTGTCTGAAGCAGTGACATTTTTTCACGCAGCTCTTCTTCCATATTTTCAGCCGCTTCATTAACCTGCTTCGTCACGGCAATCATTGTCTCCTGTGATATATCAGATGCACTCTCACATTCGGCTAATGTCTCATCTGTAAGCTTTAAAAGCAGCTTTGCACGCTTTAACATTTCAAAATAGGCACTCTCTGCCTGTCCCTTTGCCATACCGGATAAGGAACTCAGTTCAGAACGTTTTTTCGACTTTTCTTCACATCTTGCTTTCAGCTTATCAAGCTCTTTTTTTGCAGGTGCTTTGCCGCTAAGCACCGCCGGCGCAGGGTGGTCTAACGAACCACAGACAGGACACGGCTGCCCCGTTTTAAGCTTTTCTGCCAAAATTCCTGCCTGCTCATCAAAATATAAACTCTCAAGCCTTTGATATTCAGCCTGCAGCTCCTCAAACTCCTTAACTGCTGCCATGTAATTTTTTCTTTTAAGATACATTTCATTGATAAGCTTTTTAGTCTGCACTACGCTGTCAGTAAGCTCTTTAAGCTGTGTAAATTGATGTTCATGGCTTTCAAGACGGGCGCTGTTTCTTTCAAGCTGTGCCGGGGAGTCTTTAAGCTCTTCCCTTTCTTTACCGTACTGTACTTTAAGCTCTGCCAATTTTTCTATCTGTTCTCTTTTTTCATTTATCAAAGCTGTCAGATTTTTCTGCCGATTTAATTTTTCCGTTAAATGAAGCTCAAGTTCACCGTACTTTTTATACTGCGGCAGTTCATTTTCAAGTGCTGCTATTTTTACCGCAAATGTACTTCTCTCTTCTGCGCCTGCTTTTGCCGCCTCAAACCTAAGCTTACAGTCTTTCTCTTTTTTTATGTAAACCTCTACGGCTTCTTCTGCCGAAACAAGTTCTTTTTTAATATTTTCAAGATGCTCCTGCTTTCCGATGTCATTATCAAGCTTTGCGATTTCTTTATTTAAGACGTCAATCGCCTTTTCTGCCGCAGAAAGCTTCTCACTGTCCTGCTCAATTATATATCCTATCAGCTCTAAAGTGTCCGAAAGCGTTCCCATTCCCTCATCTTTCTTAACATTTTCAAGCATATCCGCATAGACGCTGTCCTCACTGCACTGTACATCTTTCAGATATTTGAGAATACTTTTTTTGGAATCCTCAAGCTCAATATATAACTTTTTTGTGTCATTGCTTAATTCATTCTGTAAATCAACATATTTCTTTGTGTCAAAGATTTCCCTGAAAATCGCAATTCTTTCTTTCGTTCCGGCAAGCAGAAGCTTCAAAAAGTCTCCCTGCGGTATCATTGCAATCTGTGTAAACTGCTGCTTATTTAAGCCAAGAAGCTGCTCAACCTCATGATTCACAGACGCGATTCCGCTAACTGTTCTTCCGTCAGGAAAAACTAACTCTGCTTTTGCCGTCTCCTTTGTCTCTTTTCCCGCACCTCTCTTGGACGGACGGAGATATTCGGGATTTCTCCGGATATGGTAAAGCTTTTCACGCACCATGAAATCCATTTCCACAAAGGTTGGAGTTTGTGAATCGGCATATTTACTGCGAAGAAGCTCCACTGTCCTGTTACTGCCGCTTGCCTCACCAAACAGCGCATATGTGATTGCATCAAATATCGTAGTTTTTCCGGCTCCTGTGTCTCCCGTTATAAGATACAGTCCGT
>JAGAJD010000170.1 GCA_017626275.1 Lachnospira sp. | reverse complement strand
ATCAAAGCCCATATTAATAGTAGCAAGTCCTTTTTTATTGGTACGGCTGTTCATAAATGTAACGTCAATATTCGCCTCCGTAAAGGTTCTTGAAATATCCACAATCAGACCTGTTCTGTTGCCTGCAAAAATGTTAATCTCGGCACTGTACTTATCTTCCTTAGAACCGGTAGACTCCCATTCTGCCTCAATAAGACGCGCTCTCTCACTGTAAGGGAAGTTTAAAATGTTAATACAGTCAGTCCTGTGAATGGAAATACCACGTCCTCTTGTCACAAATCCTACAATCTCATCACCGGGAACAGGATTACAGCACTTAGAAAAACGTACTGCAACATCATGTATTCCCTTGACAACAATACCGCCTTTTGATTTTTTAACATTGTCCTTATTAGACTTCACTTCACTCTGAACAATCTCCTCAAGAACGTCAGAATCAGTAATTTCGGCTTTTTTACGCTTTTCATTTTCTTCTAACAGCTTATTGACTATCTGTCCTTCTTTTAAGCCCCCATGTCCGACAGATGCAAGCATTGAATCCCAGTCCTTAAAACCGTACTTTCTTAACGCTTTCTCGATAAGCTCAGGCTTTGTAATATCTGAAAGAACTAGTCCCTTAGTCTTACAGTAATTTGATAATAATTCCCTGCCTCTTAATATATTGTCTTCCTTGAGTTCCTGCTTAAACCACTGGTTAATCTTATTTCTTGCCTGCGTACTTTTTACAATACTAAGCCAGTCTCTGCTCGGTCCCTTGGAATTTTGCGAAGTAATAATCTCAATACGGTCGCCGCTCTTAATCTGATAATCAATATTTACAAGCTTTCCGTTGACTCTTGCACCTACCATTTTATTGCCGACCGCACTGTGGATACTGTAAGCAAAATCTATCGGGCATGAGCCTGCCGGAAGATTCTTTACATCTCCTGACGGTGTAAAGCAGTATACATTATCAGAAAAGAGATTCAGGTCATTCTTAATGGAAGAAAGAAATTCTTTATTGTCGGACATTTCTTTCTGCCATTCAAGAATCTGTCTTAACCAGCTTAACTTAGCTTCCTCTGATTCATTTCCCTTTTCACCGCTCTTGCCCTCTTTATACTTCCAGTGTGCCGCAATACCATATTCTGCCGTTCTGTGCATTTCGTAGGTACGAATCTGAATCTCAAAGGGCTGTCCGTTAGAGGCAATCAACGTAGTATGCAGAGACTGATACATATTAGGCTTTGGCATGGCAATATAATCCTTGAAACGTCCCGGAATAGGCTTATACATTTCATGAATAACACCCAATGCCGCATAACAGTCTTTTACTGTCTCTACCTTAATTCTTACAGCAAAGATATCATAAATCTGGTCAAGCGTCTTATTCTGATTTACCATCTTTCTGTAAATAGAGAAAAAATGCTTTACGCGGCCGTCAATCTCCGCCTCAATTCCGGCATTGCTGATATGCATGCCGACTTCCTTTATAATACTCTGTATAAATACTTCTCTTCCTACCTTATTAAGATTAATCTTTTCAACTAAATCCTTATATTCATCAGGCATAAGATACTGCATTGCCAAATCATCTAATTCAACCTTAATTTTTGAAATACCAAGCCTGTGTGCAATAGGAGCATAAATCTCCATTGTCTCCCTTGATTTTTCAATCTGCTTTGGCGGTGACTGATATTGCATTGTTCTCATATTATGCAGGCGGTCTGCCAGCTTAATAAGAATAACACGGATATCCTTTGCCATAGCAAGAAACATTTTACGCAGATTTTCCGCCTGAACTTCAATCTTATCATGCTCGTAATTTAACTGTGTAAGCTTTGTAACGCCGTCAACCAGAAGTGCGACTTCTGCCCCGAATTCTCTTGTGACATCTTCGCTTGTCATCACGGTATCCTCCACAACATCGTGCAGAAGTCCTGCTACAATAGTCTCCTTATCCAGCTCCAGCTCCGCAAGAATAATAGCAACGCACAGCGGGTGAATAATATAAGGTTCTCCCGATTTGCGCAGTTGTCCCTCATGGGCGTCCCTTGCAATCTTATATGCACGCTCTATATCTGATAAATCCGAGGACGGGTGATACTTCTTAATCTCTTTTATTAAATCCTCGTACAATTCCTCCGGGCTTGTAAAATCAGCCGGTACTAATTCCTGTTCTTCAACTGTAACTGAATTTTTGTCAGCTTTCTTCGCTAAAACAATCTCTTCTGGCATACGCTAACCTCCGCGCTCACTGTATAGAAAATTACCTTTAATTATAAGGTCTTAATCAAAAAAATACAAGTTTAATCTTATACAGAAGCATAAGTTCTCTCCATAAATTCTTTTGTTGCAATCGCATTTTCAGGAACAGTATTCTCCAATGTGCAATGCACATACGGTTTATGCTCCTTAATCTTCTTAAACAGCAGCGGATAATTAAGGCTTCCTGTTCCTGCCGCAATGGATTTCAGTTCATCGCCCTCGACAACATAATCCTTACAGTGAACGACTGCAATCTCATCACCAAGCAAATCAAAGGCTTTATTAATAATATCGTCCTGTTTATCAATATTATCCACGCATAAAAGATTAACCGGATCAAAAATAATCTGCAGATTCGGAGAGTCAATAGCGTCCAGCACCTTTCTTGCTCTCTCAACCGTACATACAATATGCTTCCATACCGGCTCTATTGCAAATATAACGCCAAACTGCTCAGCACATTTTACAATAGGTCTTAAATTTTCAATAAATGTGTTTAACGCCTCTTCCGTGTGATTTGCCGGCTCATACTTATACTCTGTATTTACCGCACCTGTCTCCGTACCTACGACACCGCAGCCCAAAATGCTTGCAAAACGTATTGTTGCGATATATTTATCAACAATTTTTTTATGCTGCTCAGGGTCCGGGTTGCACAAATTAAGATAGCAGCCAAGTACTGCTACATCAACATCATTTTTCCTGCAAAGCTCCTTCATATACATCGCAAGTCCCGGCGTCATTGTCTCTATCTCCGGCTTAAATTCCTTAATAGACTTTGCCAGCGCAATATGCATACAATGAAACCCCATATTGTGAATATTCTCAACCAGTCCCTCAAGCGGTTTATATTCCGTATCATGTGCTCTTATACCTAATCTCATTTTAGTCCTCCATTCTGACTGACACTTTTTATACTATTCTACTACGTTTGCCATATATTCGTCAAATTAATGTAACAGTTCAGCCATATCATTTTCCGCTAATGCTCTGTAATATGTAATTAGCGGAATAAAGCTCTGTGCAAATCCCTTAGTGCTTGCGCCTGCTCCTATGACCGCATCGTCCTCCTCACGCTTTGGTCCGTGAATAGAGGCAAGTTTTTCATCTATTGCCCGCTCAAACGTCTTAAGCCCCGGTACGAGATACTTTTTATCTCCCGTAAGCTCATATGCAATAGCCAGAGATTCCAGCAAAAGTGTATTGTTTCCAAGACGCGAAAGACTTGGAAGCTCTTTATAATAAAACAGCCCGTTATCCATAAGACAGTTATCAATCAAATCATCAACAGCTCT
>JAGAJD010000169.1 GCA_017626275.1 Lachnospira sp. | reverse complement strand
TGGACGGTACAATTCTCTTAAATGGCGCACAGAGCGTTGATAATACTCTGTTTGAGGTGATTACACAGCTTATAAAAAAGGGTGTTATTTTTGCACCGGCAAGCGGCAGACAGATGACAAGTCTGAAACGGCTGTTTGCACCTGTTGCCGATGACTTAATGTATATTTGTGAAAATGGGGCATTAGTTTCTTATAAGGGCAGAGTTATAGCAAAAACGCCGATGGACAGGGAACTGGCAATGGAAATTATTGATGACGTAATTGCGCAGGAAAATTGTGAAGTGCTTGTTTCCGGCGAGCAAACGGCATATATTAAACCGAAAACGGAAGAGTACTATCATAGAATGATAAAGATTGTAAATTATCACACAACGATAGTTTCTGATTTCAGCGAAATTCAGGAGGATATTTTGAAGATAGCGGTGTGTGACCTTTCGGGTATTGCAAATTCACGCGACTATTTTTTTGAAAAATGGTCACAAAAGGCAGCAACGGTTGTTTCGGGTGAACTGTATCTTGATTTTATGGATAAAAAGGTAAGCAAGGGCAATGCAATGAGGCAGATACAGGAAAAACTGAATATTCTGCCGCAGGAATGTATGGCATTTGGAGATAATTATAATGATGTTGAAATGTTAGACAATGTTTTGTATTCTTATGTTATGGAAAAGGCTGTCCATGATGTTAAGAAGCATGGCAGATATATTTGTGCAAATGTGGAGGATACGCTGAGAAAGCTATTTGAAATTTAGTATTATTATTTGAATTTTAGGAGGAAAACAAAATGGAACAGTATTTAGATGAATGTGCAGAAGTATTTTTAAAGGAGCAGGGCAAGCTTTTTGACGAGCCTGTTGTGGAAGATATCGAGGAGGCAAAGGAGTTTCTTGAGGATTGCTTTGCGCAGGTGTTTGAAAATATTAAAGAGGTAAGAGAATATCTTGAAGAGGAGGGCATGGACGTTGACGGGCTGTCGGACGAGGAACTGGCAGACGAACTGGAAGTTTTTGCGATTTCAGGCGGAAGATATTTTGTCGTTGAGGCATAAGGAATAAAAATGAAGATTACAATTATTTGCGTTGGAAAGATTAAAGAAAAATTTTATACAGCCGCAGTAGAGGAATATGTAAAACGTCTGTCACGTTATTGCAGGCTGGAGATTGTGGAGCTTGCAGACGAGAAGACTAAAGAAAATGCAAGTGAGCATGAAAATGAGCTGGTTAAGGCAAAAGAGGGCGAACGCATTTTGGCGGCAATCCGTGATGATATGTATGTGGCTGCACTTGCAATTGACGGAAAAATGCTTGATTCGGTGGAATTTTCACAGAAGATAGAGCAGCTTGGAGTTACGGGAATAAGCAATATTGCGTTTATAATCGGTGGTTCGCTTGGACTTGATAAGCGTGTTCTTGACAGGGCGGACTATAAGCTTAGTTTTTCAAAAATGACATTTCCGCACCAGCTTATGCGGGTTGTGCTGCTTGAGCAGATTTACCGGGGATATCGGATTATGAAGGGAGAACCGTATCACAAGTAAAGATGTGTATTGCATAAAGCCGCAATAAGTGGTATTAATATATGTAAGGGTGGAATTGTTCGTGAACTTTATTATATATTGCTCCGGGGTGTAGATTTATATGGTGAATTTTATTATTATACTGGAATCGTTAGGGATACTTATAATTTTTGTTGCCATAGGACTTTTGATAGCTGACGATGGAACGAAAGAGCAGAAACAGATGAGTTATTTTTTGTGTGGAGCATTAGTGCAGAATGTAGGGTATCTTTTAGAATTGACATCACCTACCATAGATGCGGCCATTGTGTCTGTTAAAGTTGAATATCTTGGTTCAATATTTGTTCCGTTGTGTTATTGCTGGTTTATTTATGGTTACTGCTATGAAAAAATACCTTATAAATTGATGAAAGCGGTAGGCAGCATAGATTTTTGTCTGTTGGTTGCGATTCTTAGTTTTGAAAGGCATAATTTTTATTATACAAGTTTTGACTGGATTGAAGGTGTTGGGGGACATCATTATCTTAGTATTGAATATGGCATCGGCTATATTATATTTATTATTTTTAGCTGCATAGTGCCGTATTGTTTATCTATTTATGCCTTGATTAAGGCAATTTTGACTAAATCGGCTCATGCGACGAACAGAAAATATAAAGAAATCATTTTTTTGTCGTGTTTGCCTACGCTGACTCTTTTTGCTTACGCCGCAAAGCTTACCGATGTATTTGATCCTACTCCTATGGTGCTTGGAGTTACGCTTTCGCTCGTAGTAATTCTTATATGGAGGAGCAGAACGTATGACATTAAAGGTCTGGCTACAGAGGTGGTGCTTGACAGCATGGGCGATGGTGTTATGGTATTAGACAGGCAGAAGAGAATACTTGGTTATAATCAGGCAGCAGTGGACATATTTTCTGAGTTAAGTTCTCACAGAATTGGAGACAGGATTGATGACATCAGGGATATTCCGAAGGACATGCTCGAAAAAGAGGATAATAAAAATTTTAGTCTGAATGACCGTTTTTATGAGAGCCATGCAAAGCAGATATTTGATAAAAACGGAAAAAATAAAGGATATGTTATATTGTTGTTTGATATAACGGAGACAAGAAATTACATAGAAGAGATTAAAAGTGTGCGGGAACAGGCGGAGCGTGCCAATATGGCGAAGAGCGAGTTCCTTGCAAATATGTCTCATGAGATTCGTACGCCTATGAATGCTGTTATGGGGCTGAGTGATATTATTATGGAAGAAAGTAAGGGCAGAAAGATATACTCTTATGCCTGTGATATTAAGTCGGCCTCACAAAATCTTTTGACAATCATTAACGATATTCTTGATTTGTCAAAGGTTGAGGCAGGTAAAATGGAGTTGGTGCTGTCGGATTACTATATCAGGGGTATTGTTAATGAAATAGTAAATATTATGGATATAGCGGCGTCA
>JAGAJD010000168.1 GCA_017626275.1 Lachnospira sp. | reverse complement strand
CCGTTTACAGAGAATCAGAATGTATTTATGAAAATACTGCACTTAACGATATTGTAATAAACCGCTGCGGAACGCTCCGTGTAATTGATTTTGATATTTATGTCAACGGAGAATACCTTAATTCTTACAGCGCCGACGGTGTTATTGTATCGACCGCAACAGGCTCGACTGCTTGCAGTCTGTCAGCCGGAGGCCCGATTATACAGCCCAATGCAAGGCTTATTATGATTACACCTATTTGTCCGCATACTTTGAACCAGCGAAGTATTATATTCGGCGCAGAAGATGAGATTACCATTCAGATGAGTGATAACAAACGTCTTGAAGAGGAACGTGTTGCAACATTTGACGGCGAAATGTTCTGCAAAGTAATTACAGGTGATAAGATCGTGATTACAAAATCACCGAAAGTATCACATTTTATAAAGACAAATAAACTAAGCTTTTTACAGCGTATCAGAAATAAAATGTAACATACAAAACGGAGACTGACATGAAATCAGAAAGACAGAATAAAATAATCGAATTAATCACAAAACATCATATCGGAACACAGGAAGAGCTTGCGGCAGCTTTAAATGATGCAGGCTTTAATGTGACGCAGGCAACCGTTTCAAGAGATATCCGTGAATTAAATCTTACGAAAACCTCTGTTGACGGTAAACGTCAGAAGTACGTTGTCTATCAAAAGGACGAACGCCATATGAATGATAAATTTATCCGTGTATTAAAAGAGGGCTTCATTTCTGCCGATTATGCGCAGAATATTCTTGTTATCAAAACAGTTCCGGGCATGGCAATGGCAGTCTGTGCGGCTCTTGACGCAATGAAATGGCATGAAATAGTGGGAACCATTGCAGGTGATGATACAATTATGTGTGCTGTAAGAACGGTAGATGATACAATAAAATTAATGGATAAATTAAAAAAAATTGTGCACTCGTCATAAATCTGTTATACTGAACAAAGGCAGACAGTAACGTATAATCCGTAAGGAGAAGATTATGTTAACAAATTTACATGTAAGAAACCTTGCTTTGATTGATGAAGCAGATATTAATTTTAATGATGGATTAAATATTTTAACGGGCGAGACAGGTGCCGGTAAATCTATTATTCTTGGTTCAATAAATATCGCTTTGGGCGGAAAAACATCTGCCGACCTGATTAGAAAGGACGCAGAATATGCACTTACAGAATTAAGCTTTTATATAGAAAATGATTCTGTCAGAAAACAGCTCACCGATTTGGGAATCGAGGAATTAGAGGACGGCGAGCTTGTAATCTCAAGAAAAATCACGCCCTCACGTTCCCAGATAAAGGTAAACGGACAGACCTTTACTCAGGGACAGGTCAAAGCGATTGCCTCTCTTTTAATAGATATCCATGGCCAGCACGATAACCAGCTTTTGTTAAAGGAATCTCATCACATAGAAATTCTTGACGAATATGCCAAAGCAGAACTTCAGGATACCAAACAAAAGTTAAAAGAAGTTTATGCAGAATATTCTTCTATACAAAAGCAGCTTTCGGAATTAAATATTGATGAAGAACAAAAGAACCGTGAGATTTCTTTTCTTGAATTTGAGATACAGGAAATTCTCTCGGCAAAGCTTTCCGGCGGAGAAGATGTTCAGTTGGAGGCAGCTTTCAGAAAAATGTCCCATGTTCAGAAAATCATGGAAGAAATGTCTGTTGTTGACCAGCAGATAATTTCCGGCAGCGAAAATGTATGTGATATGTTCGGCACAGCACTTCGTGCGCTAAACAGTGCAGCCGCCTATGATGAAGATTTGCAGGAATTATCAGATACAATGGCAGATGTTGAAAGTCTGCTTTCCGACATATCAAGAATGATAACCGATTATATTGATAACTGCAGCTTTAATGAGGAAGAATATATTAATATACAGCAGCGTCTCGACTTAATTAATTCTTTAAAATTAAAATACGGAAAAACAATAGACGAGATTAAAGCATATTCTGAAAAGAAGCAGCAGCGTCTTGAACAGCTTCAGAGTCACGATACACTTATTGAAGAATTGAAAAATAAATCTTCACAAAAAGAAAAAGAACTTTCAGCTTTGTGCAAAAAGCTTTCAGATATGAGAAAAGCTGCGGCTGACAGGCTTTGCAGCAGCATACGGGCGGCACTTCTTGAGCTGAATTTTAACGATGTCCGTTTTGAGGCACATTTTGAAAGCACTGATACATTTTCTGCTAACGGTACGGATTTAATGTATTTTGTAATCGCTGCCAATCCGGGAGAAGCACTGCGACCATTATCAAAGGTAGCATCGGGCGGAGAGCTTTCACGTATAATGCTTGCAATCCGCACAGTCACAGCTAATCAGGACGATATTGAAACACTGATTTTTGATGAAATTGATGCGGGAATCAGCGGAAGAACTGCCCAGATGGTAGGCGAAAAGCTGAGTATCCTTGCTCGCAGCAGACAGATTATTTGTATCACACATCTGCCGCAGATTGCTTCTATGGCAGATAATCATTTTATGATTGAAAAAAGCGTTGAAAATAACGTAACAAAAACCTCCATTTATGAGCTGTCAGACGAACAGAGCATTGAAGAACTGGCATGTTT
>JAGAJD010000167.1 GCA_017626275.1 Lachnospira sp. | reverse complement strand
CCGAGAACGCAGTTCGAGGAAAATAATAGGCTATTTGTGGCGTTCTCGGCACAAATAGCCGTGTGAAAAATCTTTAATTTAAGGATTTTTCACACTAGTCTCCTTTAGCTTTTAATGTAGTGTATCAAGATATTTTCCGTCTAAAATATCCCTTAAATACTGTCCGTACTGGTTTTTCTTTAAAACCTCGTAAACCTTTAAAACGTCATCTTTTGAAATCCAGCCGTTTAAGTAGGCTATCTCCTCAAGGCAGGCAATTTTTCTCTGCTGGTGGGTTTCTATTGTCTTTACAAAGTTAGTCGCGTCTACAAGACTTTCATGTGTTCCCGTGTCAAGCCACGTAAAGCCCTGTCCTAAAAGCTCAACATTAAGTCGGTTTTTATCAAGATATATGCGGTTTAAATCGGTAATCTCAAGCTCGCCGCGTGCACTTGGCTTCAAGTCTTTTGCGTACTCAACAACATCATTATCGTAAAAATACAAGCCTGTCACGCAGTAGTTGCTCTTAGGCTTTTCAGGTTTTTCTTCGATAGAAACAGCCTTTCCGTCCTTATTAAATTCCACAATTCCGAAGCGTTCAGGATCATCTACATAATAACCGAAAATTGTAGCTCCGTTTCCGTTTTCTGCATTGGAAACGGCAGTTTTTAAGCGGTCGTTAAGACCGTGTCCTGCAAAAATGTTGTCACCGAGTACCATAGCGACAGTATCGTTTCCGATAAAATTTTCCCCGATTATAAATGCCTGTGCAAGTCCGTCAGGGCTTGGCTGTACGGCGTAAGATAAATTTACTCCGAAACGGCTTCCGTCCTTTAAAAGCTCCTCAAAACGAGGTGTATCCTGCGGTGTTGAAATGATAAGAATATCTCTTATTCCGGCGTTCATAAGCACTGACATGGGATAATAAATCATAGGCTTATCATAAATTGGAAGAAGCTGTTTAGATGTAACCGTAGTCAGTGGGTAAAGGCGTGTGCCGGAGCCACCTGCTAATATAATTCCTTTCATAAGTATACTCCATTCTTTTGATTATTTGCTGCTTAGTCTGCTTGATAACAGTATAAAAGGTGACGTTGCGTCACCTTCAAGCATTTTTTATGAAATTTTAAAAAATTATTTGCAGCATATGAATAGCCCGGCGTCTTTGGTTATAAAAAATCCGTGTTTTGTTTTCTTTTCAACAAAATTGCGGAAATCCTGATAGCGTTTTAAAAGATACTGATTCTGATTGCCGTGGCACGACATAATATACTCAATAAGAGGCTCTGCATCAGTAACAAGCAAAGAATCATCGTAGGGCTTTAATTCTATATCTGAAAAGAATGGTGAGAGTATGGAGCTTCCGTTTTCCAATCCAAACCGTTCATAAAGTTTACCTAAAGACAGCTGAATGTGACTGTCAAATTCCTGCACAAGAGCTGTGATTTCCTGCATGTGCTTAGAACCGTAGGTACTGCATAAAAATTTTCCGTCATGTTTTAGTACACGCATAACTTCCCTGCATACACTGTTTATGTCGTCGCAGTAAAACAGTACATGGTTTGCTATAACAAGGTCAAAGCTTTCATTTTTATATGGAATATGTGTGCAGTCAAACGAAGAAAAAGTAAAACGTTTATCGAAGTCTAACGTTCTTCGCACATCTCTTATCATACCTTCTGAAATATCAGACAGCACAATAGAGGCGTCTGACGGAAGCTCTGATAGATTTTCAGTCCACAACGAGCCGTCGCCGCAGCCGATTTCAAGAACTTTCATGCCTGCTTTGACATGACAGTTTGCGTAAATAAAAGGAAACCAGCCGCAGGGATTCTTAGAATACATTTTGTGGAGGCGGATTCGTGCTGAAATATTTCCTGCGTTCTGATACTGGCTTTTTAAGCTGCTTTCCATATTGGTAAGGTGTATAAGGTCAAGCATCTGACTCCAGTTTATATCGTGATTCTCCTCAATCGCAGCAGTGGTGTCTAAAATAGCCTGTTTTACAAGCTCCATCTGCTCAATTCTGTCCTGAACCAGCTTTAGCTGAAGATTCAGGGCATTTTGAAGAAAACGGTAATCGGTATCGTTAATGCTTATTTCGCTTATATCGTCTAAGGAGAAGCCAAGATACTTAAGCAGTAGTATTTGCTGTAAACGCCCGAAATCCCTGTCGGTGTAGAAACGTTTACCTGATTCATTGACATAGGACGGCTTTAGAATATTTTGTTTATCATAATAGCGTATTGTACGCACCGTAACATTTGCTTTGCGTGCAAATTCTCCTGAGGTATAATAGCCGTTTTGTTTCATGGTAATGAATCCTTTCATTTGTTATATTGAGACACTAACATATTTTAAGTGGATTTTCAATTATATTAATTGGGATATTTGTACATATTAAGGAAAACGAGGGAGTAAATTAGATAGAGGACAGTAAAATTTATGAGCGAAATAAGATATTATAAAACGTTTTCGGATGACTTTGTGCAGAGCAAAAATCAGGAGTATAAGCTTTCATATAATTATAAATGGGTTCATACAAATCCCGTATACAGATGCATCTCATCGTTTATTTATGTACTGGCGTTGTTTATAAGCTTTTTCTACTGCCGTTTCGGTCTGCATGTAAAAATTAAAAATAGAAAAATTTTAAGAAAGTTCAAAGACTGCGGCTGCTTTTTATTCGGAAATCATACTCAGCCTGTCGGAGATGTGTTTATTCCGGCACACGTGTGTAAAAGTAAAAGGATATTTACCGTTATAAGCCCTGCTAATTTTGGTATTCCGGTGATTGGGAAGCTGCTTACAATGCTTGGCGGGCTTCCGATACCCAATAAGCTGTCTCAAATGAGAGAATTTTTAACCGCAATAAGCCAAAGAATTGATGAGAAGCGTTGTGTTGTCGTCTATCCAGAGGCGCATGTGTGGCCGTATTATACGGGGATACGTCCGTTTCCTGAGACTGCATTTAAATTCCCTGTGGAAAATAACGCAGTGTCTTTTTGTATGACGGCGACTTATCAGAATAGAAAATTCGGAAAGAAACCGGGAATTACAGTGTATTTGGATGGCCCGTTTTATTTGGACAGGGCTTTGCCAAAAAAGGCACAGCAGAAAAAGCTGCACGATGATATTTATATGTGCATGAGAGAGCGCAGCCGTAACAGTACCTATGAATATATCCGGTATGAGAGGAATGAAAATTAATATGAATATTTTATTCTGTGGAGATAAGAATATAGAAGATGGGCTGTTTATTGCCATTCATTCACTTTTAAAAAATGTCAAAGAGCCGCTGAATATCTATATTCTTACAATGACATTGGAGAACGAAACACATTCCTATATGCCTGTTTCGGATTCATTTGCCGCATTTCTTGATAAAAAGGTAAAGGCACATAACAGTGAAAATTTTGTAAGAAAAACAGATATTACGGAGCTGTTTTTGCGGGAGATTCCCACCGCAAATATGGATACACGTTTTACGCCTTGCTGTATGCTGCGGCTGTTTGCAGATGAGATAAAAGAACTTCCCGATAAGCTTTTATACCTTGACAACGATGTGGTGTGCAGAACGGACATATCAGAATTATATCACGAGGATATAAACGAATATGAGATAGCAGGGGTGCTTGATTATTACGGAAAATGGTTTTTCAGGAGAAATCTGTTTAAGCTTGACTATGTAAATTCCGGTGTAATGCTTTTGAATTTGAAAATGATAAGACAGACGGGGCTTTTTAAGAAGTGTCGTCAAATGTGCAGCAGTAAGAAGATGTTTATGCCGGATCAGTCGGCAATAAATAAGCTTGCGAATAAGAAAAAACTGCTGCCGGGAAAATATAATGACCAGAGAAGGCTTCATAATGATACGGCATTGCAGCATTTTACGACAAGCTTCAGATTTTTTCCGTTTATTCATACAATTACGGTAAAACCGTGGCAGGTAGAAAAGGTACACAGTGAATTAGGCTTATTGGAATATGATGATATATTGGAGGAATATGAGAAAATGAAACAGAATCAAAAAAGAATCCCGATATTTTTTACTATCGACAACGGATATGCACCGTATCTTGGCGTAGCCATACATTCTCTGATAACAAATGCTTCAGAGGAATACAAATATAAAATCATCGTGATTTATCAGGACGTAAGTGAAGAGAACAGAGAGTGCATTACGGCGATGGCAAATGAAAATTTTGAGATTGAGTTTGTGGAAATGAAACACAGCCTTGAGAGTATTACTGACAGAAAAGAGAACAGATTAAGATGCGACTACTTCACAATGACAATCTATTTCAGGCTGTTTATCGCAGATATGTATCCTGAATACGATAAGGCAATCTATATAGACAGCGATATTGTAGTTCCGGGAGATATTTCGGAACTGTATAATATTGACCTTAAAGATAACATAATCGGGGCGTGTCCTGACATTTCCGTTGAGGGTATTCCTGAACTTGCAAAATACATGGAGAAGGGGCTTGGAATCGACAGACACCATTATATAAATTCAGGCGTGTTATTGATGGATTTAAAGAAAATGCGTGAAAAAAAGTTTGCTGAAAGATTTCTTGAATTAATGAATAAATATCATTTTGACTGCGTTGCGCCTGACCAGGATTATATTAATGCCATGTGTGCAGGAAATATACTGTATCTTGACGAATGTTGGGACGCCATGCCTAATGACAGGAAAGAGCCTTTGGCTGCGCCGAAGCTTATTCACTATAATCTGTTTGATAAGCCGTGGTGTTATGACAACATACAGTATGAGGAATATTTTTGGAAGTATGCCAAAGAGACGCCTTATTATCAGGAGCTTGTCGATTTTAAGAGAAATTATACCGATGCTCAGAAGCAATCGGATAAGGAGCATATGGATATAATATTAAGGAGTGCAGCTTCAATTCCTGATACTGATGTAACCTTTAAGAAAATGCATGAAAGTGGAGCGGGAATACGTGTATGATAATAGGAAATAATAAGGAACTCGTTATTGCAAATATTAAAAAGGCGGCAGAAGAGGGAAGATTCAATGAAAAGGTTGAGGTAGACGATCCTAACCTCACTTCTGAGCAGAAACGTGCAATCATTAGAAAATATTTTAATAATAGAAAAAGCTTAAAATACCGCTGTTTAAACATGATTGCCGTGATGATTATAAATTTTGTAACTCTGGTTGAAAACAGGAATACAAGGATTATCGGAATTGAGAATCTTAAAAGTGCAAAAAATGGAGCAGTTATTACAAGTAATCATTTTAATCCGCTTGATAATACAGCAATCCGCAAATGTGTAAGAAAAGCGGGGCACAAACGGCTGTTTATTGTAAGTCAGGAAACTAATCTTGCAATGAAGGGAATTATCGGTTTTATAATGAATTATGCGGATATTATTCCAATCAGCTCAAGCAGTGAGTATATGGGAAAATATTTTGAGGGCATAATTCATAAGCTTTTAAAAAGAAGGCATTATGTGCTTATATATCCTGAGCAGGAAATGTGGTTTAATTACAGAAAGCCTCGTCCGCTAAAGCGTGGGGCTTACTTTTATGCGGCAAAGAATAATGTGCCGGTTGTTCCGTGTTTTGTGGAAATAAGGAAGCTTAAGCAGAAGGAGACGGAGCAGTTTTACAGGGTGCAGTTTGTTGTTCATATTATGCCGCCTATATATCCGGAGCATGATAAAAATGTTCGTGAAAACAGCGTTATTATGATGCAAAAGGATTACGAATTAAAAAAAGCCGCGTATGAGCGTGCCTACGGAAAGAAGCTCACATACAAGTTTGAGAAAACGGATATTGCGGGCTGGATTTAGGCTTTGAAGTCTATATTTTGAAATGTCAGAAAACTAAATAAAAATACATTTATTTATAACTCAAAACAACATAAATATGATAAAAATAAAAAAATACAAAAGTTTTTAAAAAAATGTGTTGACAAATAGCGGCTGAGATGTTAATATACAGTTACAAACAACAAAGACAACTTGAAACCATAATCTTTAATAGATATTTGTTCAGGCAATTCAAAGAAAAGATTATTTATAGGAGTAATACAGCAGAAGAAAAGAACTCGAATGGAAGAAAGCATTTTCGGAAACTGATATATTATAAGCTCGTAAGTAATCATTACAGAGTGAAACCTGAAGCTTATTTATAAAAGAACGATGAACAATTCGATTATTTAATAATAGATAAGGAAAATTTATCGGATAGATGGTACTAAAACAAGTGGTGTTTGTAGAAGGAGGTTGATTCCGTTGGAAAAAGAAACAGTCAATAATCAATATGAAAGTGGTAAGGCATAGCAGTTCCTTGCAAGAAAGACCTTTATCAATCATAGAGTGAGATATCCCATATATTCTTTTAATAAGAATGAGAGATGGGAAAGTGAAAAAGGTTACAATAAATAGCATGTTTTCATATTGAACAATTACCACACAATAATATGAAAGTACTGATTTGTGTAAAGAAACAAAAAGGAATAATACTTCGTATTATAATAATATAAGTAGTAACTTTCTAAGTAAGAATTTCCAATCGGAAAGACTTATGAGCAGGGAATAAAAAGAAAGGTCAGAAACCTTTAAAACTCATCGGTTAAGTTGATATC
This sequence comes from Lachnospira sp., assembly GCA_017626275.1. Lineage (GTDB taxonomy): Bacteria > Bacillota > Clostridia > Lachnospirales > Lachnospiraceae > Lachnospira. The sequence goes on along the minus strand of JAGAJD010000167.1, from coordinate 3,921 downwards.
AGGTCAATGAATATCGAAGAAAAAGGAGTAAAAAATTGGATAACGAAGAGTCTTGAAACGACCGTTGTATCAAATCAGTGTTGGTATAGCGGTCGTTCTTCTTAATTAGTTAGAAAATTGCGTTTTCTCTCTATATATAATGGGTTCGCACTGCGGCGGAGAATCCTGCTTGGCAGGATTCTTTCTTGTATTTAGGAATAGGTACAAACCTCGATTAATATGTTTATATTAATGAAAACAGAAGGCTTTGCAGAGGTTATGAAAGGATTATTTAAAAACAGGTATAATAAGGCGGTTGCTGCATTATCGCTCTTGGGGATTGTGATGTACGGCGTGGGAATGTTTGCAGCCAAAGAGACACAGCCGCTTGCAGTTTCCGTTATGCTCCATGCAAAAAACGAAAACTGGGGGCTGGGGTTTGGCGCAGAGGGAAAACCGCCGACAGGAAATGCGAGTGCAGATGAATTAAAAAAGTACAATGCGTATTTTATTGGAGACACTGATAAGAAAGATATTTATCTTACATTTGACTGCGGCTATGAGAATGGAAATACAGAGCCGATTCTTGACGCATTAAAAAAGCATAATGTGAAAGCAACATTTTTTGTGGTGGGCAATTTCCTTGAAACAAGTCCTGATATTGTCAGGAGAATAGTTGAAGAAGGGCATACCGTAGGAAATCATACATATCATCATCTTGATATGTCCTCAATTTCAAGTGTGGAAAGCTTTTCAAAAGAGGTTGGAGATGTGGAAAGTTTATTTAAGGAAATTACGGGAACGGATATGATAAAATATTATCGTCCGCCGCAGGGAAAATATAGTATAGAAAATTTGAAAATGGCACAGGATATGGGATATACAACGTTTTTCTGGAGCCTTGCATATGTTGACTGGTATCAGGATAAGCAGCCGACTAAAGATGAGGCTTTTGGCAAGCTGTTAAAGAGGATTCACCCGGGGGCTGTTGTTCTTCTTCATTCCACTTCATCAACAAATGCACAGATTTTAGATGAATTATTGACCAAGTGGGAGGAAATGGGATATACTATAAAACCACTGGCAGAGTTAGTACAGACAACGCAGGAATAAAATAAAAAACAGGAGGAAACGGCAAATTGGATACTAAGGAATATAAAACAAAAGAGCTGATTGGACGGTTTATTCCATATTATAAGAATCATAAAAAGACAGTAGCGATTGATTTGTTTTGTGCTGCGCTTACAACAATATGTGAATTAGTACTGCCTCTTATTATGAGGTATATTACTAATGAGGGAATAAGAGATTTGGCGGCATTATCGGTAAAGACGATTCTTGTACTGGGTGCAGTTTACCTTGTACTCCGTATTATAGATAGTGTTGCCAATTATTATATGGCTTATGTCGGTCATGTTATGGGGGCAAAGATAGAGACAGCAATGCGAAGTGACGCATATGCACATTTGCAGAAGCTTTCCAATACTTATTACAATAATACTAAAGTCGGTCAGATTATGGGGCGTATCACTAACGATTTATTTGATGTGACCGAATTTTCACATCACTGCCCTGAGGAGTTCTTTATTGCGGCAATCAAGGGAACTGCCGGATTTGTAATTCTCGCAGGAATTAATTTCTGGCTTACGCTTATTATATTTATTATTGTGCCTGTTATGATTGCAGTCTGCATGAAGCTTAACCGCAAGATGAAGAAAGCCTTTGCAAAGCAGCGTTTTCAGATTGGCGAGCTTAATGCAAGGATTGAGGACAGTCTGCTCGGACATAAGGTTGTCAAGGCTTTCACAAATGAAGATGTGGAAAATGAAAAATTTGCTGCCGATAATGACACATTTTTTGCGATTAAAAAAGAGACATATAAATATATGGGTGCGTTTCAGACGACAACAAGATCGTTTGACGGGCTTATGTATCTGGCAGTAGTTGTTGCAGGCGGAATTTTTATGGTAAAGGGTGCAATCCTGCCGGGAGATTTGGTGGCATATATGATGTATGTCACGACATTTATTGCAACAATCAGGAGAATTATAGAGTTTGCGGAGCAGTTCCAGCGAGGTATGACCGGAATTGAGAGATTCTTACAGATTATGGACGCTGACATTGAGATTTTAGATGAGCCGGGTGCGGTGGAGCTTAAAGCTGTTCAGGGAAATATTACATTTGAAAATGTAAGCTTTGAGTACCCTGATGACCACAACGAAGTATTTGATAATCTGAATCTGTCGATAAAGCCGGGCGAAAAGGTGGCGATTGTAGGTCCGTCGGGAGGCGGAAAGACTACGCTTTGCAATCTTATTCCAAGATTTTATGATATTAATTCGGGAACTATCCGCATTGACGGCAAAAATGTTAAGGATTTAACATTGAAAAGTCTTCGTAGGAATATCGGAATTGTGCAGCAGGAGGTCTATCTGTTTTCAGGAACAGTATATGATAATATTGTTTACGGAAATCTTAATGCCACACGTGAACAGGTGATAGAGGCGGCAAAGCTTGCGGGTGCTGACGGTTTTATTCAGGGCTTAAAGGACGGCTATGATACTTATATCGGAGAGCGTGGCGTCAAGCTTTCGGGCGGACAGAAGCAGCGGATAAGCATTGCCAGGGTATTTTTAAAGAATCCGCCGATACTGATTCTTGATGAGGCAACTTCAGCACTTGATAATGAGAGCGAATATGAGGTGGCAAAGTCACTTGAAAAGCTTGCTAAGGGAAGAACAACGCTTACAATTGCACACAGGCTTTCAAGTATCCGCAATTCTGACAGAATTCTTGTGCTTACGCAGGAGGGAATTGTGGAAGAGGGAACACATGATACATTGATGGAGAAAAAGGGAATGTATTATCAGTTTTATACGATGGCAGACCGCTTGAAATAAAGTTCAAAAATTCTGATAATATGCGCGAAAAAAATAAATTATATAAAGATTTTTGTTGTGATATACTTGTTGATAGATTATAATTGGTAATGTACAAACGATTAAATAAGGAGGGATTAGATTGAAGTCTATCAAAATGAGGATAACGGCAGCTATTGTTATCTGTTCGTTAATTTCGGCATCACTTATAAGTATAATGAGCATATCAAATTCGAGGGTGCTTTCTAACACAGAAGCCCAGAGGCAGCTCACGCTTAAGTGTGAGAACACGGAATCGGAGATTAATGCCTTAATTTCAAGAATTGAACAGTCGGTTGATACGTTAAGTGATATTGCGTTGGAGGAAATGGATTTTTCAAAGTTTAAGAATAATAATGAGTATGTTTCACAATACACCGCAGGTTTAATGAATGATTTTTACAGATTTTCGGAGCATACCGAAGGTGCTATTTGTTCATACATACGTTATAATCCTGATTTTACGGAACCTACATCGGGAATCTTCCTGACACGTTCCGATACTAAGTCTGCATTCAGCAGCGTTACGCCGACAGATTTCAGTATGTATGCCAAAGATGATTTGGCGCATGTAGGCTGGTATTATATTCCGGTTGCCAATAAAGCGCCGCTTTGGATGGATCCGTATCTCAATGAAAACGTAAACATTTATATGATTTCCTATGTTGTACCGTTGTATGTGAACGGAACATCTGTCGGGATTTTAGGTATGGATATTGATTTCAGTCAGATAACAGACAGTGTAGACAATGTGACTGTGTTTGACAGCGGTTATGCTTTTATGGTCAATTCTAAAGGCTCCGTATTATATCATAACGAGATTCCGTCAGGAACGGATTTAGCCGGATACAATAATGGTGAGCTTGCTTCGGTAAATGAATTTTTGGCAAATGCAGATAATAAGGGTAAGATATTAGAGTATTCTTATAACGGAACAAAGAAGTATCTGGCATTTTCTGAGCTTGATAATGGCATGAAGCTGGCACTTACGGCTCCTGTTTCGGAAATTAAGGCAAATGCTGAT
>JAGAJD010000166.1 GCA_017626275.1 Lachnospira sp. | reverse complement strand
GAAATACTCTAAGGATATCAAGTCACAACTTGCTCATGAAAATGAAAAAATTTCAAAAATTACAGACTGGCTTGAGAATAACGTAACCAAAGATATGATTGAGGAGTCATATGACAACGGGATTCCTGAGGAAATGAAATATTTCAGCCGAAGCGAATACCTCAAAAAAGCCGTTCGCAAAGAATTTAGCGAAACAGAGGACGGCATTTTAGAAACAGTCACCGATAATTATATTGAACAGTTATTTTCTTAAATAAATACATAGCAAAAACCTCAGATTAAAGACATCTTCTTTAACCTGAGGTTTTATTTTATTCTACTGCATATTATTACTTATTTGAAAGATATTCGTCAATACCCTTTGCACCGGCTTTACCTGCACCCATGGCAAGAATAACTGTTGCTGCACCTGTTACGGCATCACCACCGGCATAAACACCTGTCTTTGTTGTCTTTCCTGTTTCCTCTTCAGCAATAATACACTGACGTTTATTAACGTCCAAGCCCTTTGTTGTTGAAGAAATTAAAGGATTAGGTGAAGTACCGAGTGACATGATTACAGCATCTAAATCCATTACATATTCAGAACCTTCAACCTCTACCGGCTTTCTTCTTCCTGAAGCGTCCGGCTCGCCAAGTTCCATCTTAACGCACTTCATACCTTTTACCCAGCCATTCTCGTCTGCAAGAATTTCTGTCGGATTAGTAAGTAAATCAAAGATGATTCCTTCTTCTTTTGCATGGTGTACTTCCTCTACTCTTGCCGGAAGCTCTGCCTCGCTTCTTCTGTATACAATATGTACCTCTGCACCAAGTCTTAATGCTGTTCTTGCTGCATCCATTGCAACGTTACCACCGCCCACGATTGCAACCTTCTTAAATCTTGCGATAGGTGTATCGTAATCATCATCAAATGCTTTCATGAGATTACTTCTTGTAAGATATTCATTTGCTGAAAATACACCGTTTGCATTTTCACCAGGGATTCCCATAAATTTAGGAAGACCTGCACCTGAACCGATAAATACTGCCTCAAAGCCTTCTTCTTCGATTAACTGGTCAATCGTCATTGATTTACCGATAACAACGTTAGTCTCAATCTTAACGCCTAAGCTCTTAACATTTTCAATTTCACTTGCAACTACTGATTTCTTTGGAAGACGGAATTCAGGAATACCATATACAAGTACACCGCCTGCCTCATGAAGTGCCTCAAAAATAGTTACATCATAGCCCATCTTCGCAAGATCTCCTGCACATGTAAGACCTGAAGGACCTGAACCGATTACAGCTACTTTCTTGCCCTTCTTCTCTGTCGGCTTCTCCGGCTTAATATTGTTTTCTCTTGCCCAGTCAGCTACAAATCTTTCAAGCTTACCAATAGAGATGGCCTCTCCCTTGATACCTCTGATACATTTTCCCTCGCACTGGCTTTCCTGCGGACATACACGGCCACATACGGCAGGAAGTGCTGAAGACTGTCCAATAATCTTATATGCTTCCTCGAAGTTATTTTCTTTTACCTGATGAATAAATGCAGGAATGTTGATAGAAACAGGACAGCCCTGTATACACTGTGCATTCTTACAGTTAATACATCTGCTTGCCTCCAATACGGCTTCCTCTGCATTATATCCCAGACAAACCTCTTCAAAATTCTTATTTCTTACGTCAGGAGCCTGCTCTCTGACTGGTACTTTCTTTGTAACGTCCATGATAATCCTCCTACTGTTTTATGACTTTACATTAATAATTAGTTGCAGTTTCCGCAACCGCCATGATGTGTATCACCCTCCTGAAGCTTGAGCATAGCTCTGCCCTCTTCAGTCTTATACATCTGCTGACGCTTCATAGCCTGATCAAAATCCACTTTATGTCCGTCAAATTCAGGTCCGTCAACACATGCGAATTTAATCTCATCACCAACCTGAAGACGACATGCTCCACACATTCCTGTACCGTCTACCATAATCGGATTCATGCTGACAACAGTCGGAATACCAAGTTCCTTTGTTAAAAGACAGACAAACTTCATCATAATCAATGGTCCGATAGCAATACAAAGATCGTACTTCTTTCCCTGTTCCTGCACAAGTTCCTTTAACACATCTGTACCCATGCCTTTTCTTACATAGCTTCCGTCATCTGTTGTGATATAAAGATTTCCGGCAACTGCCTTCATCTCCTCTTCAAGAATTAACAAATCCTTATTTTTTGCTCCAACAATAACATCTACATCAACACCATGCTCATGAAGCCACTTTACCTGAGGATATACAGGTGCTGTACCTACACCGCCTGCCACGAAAACAATATTCTTCTTCTTTAATTCTTCGATATCCTCAGCAATAAGCTCAGATGCACAGCCCAACGGGCCTACAAAATCAGAGAAGGAATCACCTGCCTGTAAATGTGACATTTTTTCAGTAGATGCACCTACAATCTGAAATACAATAGTAACAATACCCTTTTCTCTGTCATAATCACAAATAGTAAGAGGAATTCTCTCACCTTTCTCGTCCATCTTTACAATGATGAACTGTCCCGGCTGACAGTGTTTGGCAACTCTAGGTGCCTCAACGTCCATCAGGAAAATTTTGTCTGCTAATTTCTCAGCTTTCTGAATTTTATACATTTCTGTACCCCTTTCAATATATATTCCGTGTACATAAGTAACACGTTAATAACTTAGTAAATCAATACGCAACTGCTTTATATGCGCCCTCTGCTCCTGTAATTCTGTAACACTTACCGCTTTTTGCATCGACTCCGTAAAAGCCATTCGTCGACAAGCTGCCATTTTTCTTAATATCACATTGGATATAGTACATTTCATTTTGATCAATCGTTACTTTTGAGAGATAAGTAAATACAATCTCTTCTCCTGAAGGTGTATGCACTCCGTCTGCCTGCATAACATTCAGCTCTTTCATTCTGCTTTTTAAGAATTCAAGCGCCTCTGTATAAGTATATGACTTAGATGCATTTATAATGTAATTTCTTCTTGTAACTGAACTTACCAGCTCGTGCTTATCAACACAAATTGCAGATACTACTGTGTTTCCTTCCGGCATATCAAAAGGCTCATCGTATACTTGTGAGCTTGTTGTAGGTGTTGTACCGTCTAACGTATAGTAAATAGTACAGCCCTCTTTAGCTTCCATTACAATCTTTTCTCCCGCTGTATAAACACCCGAAACAGGCGTAATATCCGGTGCTTCCGGTTTCTTGAAATTTATCTTATACTCAAATTCAGCTTCTTTGCTCACAACTCCCATTTTATCAACAGAAACAGCTTTAATAACGTTAGTGCCGGAAGCAAGTTTTATGCTTTCTTTATACTGTATACTGTTTTTTCCCGGCTGTGTTCCGTCTGTCGTATAGTAAATTGTACAATCATCAGCCGCCAGCAACGTAATCTGTAATTCTTCCGAATATTCTCCCGGCTTTTCCGAAACCTGAGGTGGTTCAACCTCATACTGTGCCAGATACTTCTCACCGTTAGTTCCACGATAATCTGCAATAAGCTTATTCAAAGACTCGCCGTCCTGCTTATTGTAGTAATACTGTGCCAAAGCCTTTAACGCTGCCTCATTATTTTTATCCAGAGACAAGATATTCTTTAGCATATCAAATGCACTGTCTTCGTTATTGTTTTTCAAATAACATTCATACATAAGAGTCATCATCTCTGTATCTTTCATTCCACTGTTTGTCTGATACGCTTTTTCAAAATATAAAACAGCAGACTTGTAATCCTGCTTCTGATAAAGTTCTATTGCTTTGTCATGGTTATACCTGTAAGTCTTTTTCTTGTTATTACCTGCAATTACAGACGTTACGATTACAATAATCACAACTGCTGCGACAATTGCTGCTATTATAATCTGAGTCTGTTTTTTCTTTTTATTATCCTCTTCCTTTTCAGTTTTATCAGACTGCTTGGAAGTATTAGTAACCTCTTTTTTTACAACAGCCTTTTCAGAACCACGCACTCCTGCCTCTTCCTCAACCTCTTTGATACTTGGAAGAATCTGTGTCTTCATCTGTGTTATATCATCTTCCTGAGTTTTCTGTATATTCGTTGTCGAATCGGCGGACTGCGACTCTAATGAAGCCTTTGCAACATTAGTCTCTTCTTCTACAAGCTTTTCAATAGACTTCACAAGTTCAAGATCAATATCTTCCTTATCCTGTTGACCTGTATTTTCTCTATCAAAGTGTTTGTCATTAATATCTCTATCTTCACGATTACTCATAAACAACTCCTAAACATTTTTTAACATTTCTTATGATACCATATTCAGAATTATTTATCAACAAAGTAGACTTGTATTTTATTTTATAATTATTTTATTTTATAGACACACTTTATTCACATTTTATAGATATACTCTTCTTCGATAGCAAAGAT
>JAGAJD010000165.1 GCA_017626275.1 Lachnospira sp. | reverse complement strand
TTTATGAGCAGAAATAATTTCGGAGATATTATGGAGAGAATGTCCTCAGATGTCGAGACACTTGCAGGCTTTATGCAGGGATATTTTAAAGACTGTCTGTATGTACCCATTATCGTAATTGTGTATTCGGTATATCTGATTCAGATGAAGCCCTTACTTGCGGCAGTCTGTCTGCTTCCGTTGGCAGTACTTGTGCTTGTCAGCGTCAAATGTCTCAAACCGGTTAAGCTAAAGCAGTTTGAGTATGCAAAAATGTTAGGACTGACTAACAATAATATTCAGGAAGCGTGTGACGGTGTAGAGGTGATAAAAGCTTACAATCTTTATGAGCAGATAGAGGATAAGTATTATAAAGCCTTAAAAGAAACGTTTGATATATCTAATGATACCGATTTAAGGCAGTACAATATAGAGCCGGTTTCTGCGATGATTCGTGAAGTTCCGCTAGCTGCTGCGCTCTGTCTTGGCGGCTGCATGGCGTTTTCGGGAAATGTAAGCGTAGGTGTGCTGATAGCATTTATCAGTACAATAAAAAAATTAATTGACCCGTTGTCGAGTGCTTACCAGCTCGTTGTCAGGTCACAGACAGCGATAGTATCGGTTAAAAGGGTATTTGGCATAATTGATATGCCGCCTGAAAAGGCAGAAACAGCGGAAAAAGAATTTGATAAGAATACAGATAAGGAAATAGAATTTAAAAATATCTCATTTGCATATAGTTCAGAAAGTGCGCTTCGGAATATAAGCCTTACAATCCGCAGAGGAACTAAGACGGCATTGGTTGGAAAAAGCGGCAGCGGCAAAAGCACCATTTTAAAGCTGATTTCAAGGCAGCTTGAAGCAGATGAGGGAAATATTATTTACAGAGGAGTAGATTACTCTAAAATATCTCCAAAGCAGGTCAGAGAAAATATGGCGCTTATTTCGCAGGACACAGTGTTATTTCCGATGTCTGTGTTTGACAATATCCGTATCGGAAATCCGCACGCAGGCAGAGATGAGGTTATGGAGGCGGTAAGGCTTGCAAAATGCGATGACTTTATAAATAAAATGCCGGAGGGTATAGATTCAATTCTTGATGAAAAAGGTGAAAATCTTTCAGGCGGTCAGAAACAGAGAGTAGCTGTTGCAAGAGCAATAATTAAAAAGGCGGATATACTTTTACTTGATGAACCGACATCGGCGCTTGACAGTGAGGCGCAGGAACATATCAGCAGAACGATTGATGAAATATCTCACGGAAAAACCGTTATAACGGCAGCGCACAGGCTTTCGACAATTAAGGATTATGACCTGATTATAGTTGTCGATAGCGGAAATATAGTTGAGCAGGGCAGCCACAATGAGCTTATGGAAATGCAGGGTGAATATTACAGAATGTACTGTGAATATGAAAACAGTTTGGAATGAATTAAAAGGAGAAAGCGATGAAAGAACTGAAAAGATATTTTTCATATATGGGAAAGCACAGATATCTTTATTGGACGATTCTGATAACGACATTGATTGTGGAGTCTGTTTTGACAATTTTGTATTCGTGTATTAACAAAAAGATTCTGAATAGTGTGGAGTATCAGGATATGCAGATGTTCAGGACGGCATTGATGTTATGTGTGATTGTAGTAGCTCTTAAATGTCTCTTTCCGTATCTTAGATATTTTGAAATAAGACTTGTGAGAAAAATGGTATTTGAGATTAAGATAAAAATGTTTCATAAGCTGCTGAGGCTTGATATGGAATATTACGAGAAGAATCACAGCGGTGAGACATTAAAAACGCTTAATTTTGATGCAAATTCCTTGAAGGACTCGTATTTTTCGCATGTTTACTGGGTATTGGGAAAAATTACAGGCGGAGCGGCAGCACTCATATCGATGATTGTTTACAGTCGTGAATTGACGGTAGTCTCACTTGTTATAAGCAGTATAACTATAATTGTATCAATAAATGTCAACAGGAGGATTAAAGCAAAAGAAAAAGAAATTCAGAAGGGTGTTGCAAATCTTACAAAGCGTCTGAGTGATATATTATTTGGATTTCCAATATTAAAGATGTATGCAGGTTCATTTATTGTTGCCGATAATTACAGAGCTGAAAATGAGAGAGTGACTGATGAGGAAAATAAAAGAGTCCGTCAGGCGGCGGCACTGGAGATGATTACATTTCTGCTTGGTATTCTCGGCAGCTTTGGAACAATTATAGCAGGGGCTTTTTTGGCAGCAGACGGCAGAGTGGATTATGGAACAGTCATGGCAGTAGTGTCGCTTCAGATGAGTGTAAGCACAATGATGCAGAGATTAGGAAGTGCATTAGCCACATTTTCATCGTCTTTGGTAAAGGCAGGCAGAGTATTTGATTTTATGGAGCTTGGGTGTGAGGAGGTTTCAGACGGGAAAGCAATAAAAGTAAACAGTAAAGAACAGCCCATTAAAATAAGCAGGCTTACATTTGCTTATGACGGAACTTCGAGAGTATTTGAAGACATGAATCTGAATGTTTCAAATAACGAGAAGGTAATGCTTGTCGGCGAATCCGGCGGCGGAAAAAGCACGCTGTTAAAGCTTCTGCTGCGTTTTTATAAAGAAGCTTCGGGGCAAATACAGCTTTATGGAAATGATATTGACAAGTATCCGTTAGCACAGCTTCGTGAAATGATTACATATATTCCGCAGAACAGTTATCTTTTTGAGGGAACTGTCGGGGAGAATATAGCTTACGGCTGTATCACAAAATCAAGGCAGGAGATTATAAATGCCGCAAAAATGGCATATGCCGATGAGTTTATCAGTGAAATGCCGCAGGGATATGATACTATGATAAGCATGGGAGGAAGTAATCTTTCAGGCGGTCAGCGCCAGCGCATAGCGATAGCGAGAGCATTTCTTAAAAATTCACAGATTCTTCTTATGGACGAGCCGTCGTCGGCATTAGATATTGAAAGCGAAAAGAAAATACATGAAGCAATAAAAAAGCTTATGGAAACAAAGGTTGTGCTTATGGTAACGCACAGAAGAACGGGAATAAATGATTTTGACAGGGTGGTGGAAATTAAAAACCACTTATCCCGGCAGCAATCGGAATAAGTGGTTAAAACGTCATTCAATCACAGGAATTGTAAAATTCTGTAATGCATATACTAAGCGTGGGTGCTTAATAACAAAATGGATAGAAGGAGACTTAATCTTGGAAACAATGAGGTATTCATTTTTTTAAATTTCAATCTGAATATTTTGAAATGCAGATATGTCATTTATTTTCAAAGAGTAGTTTTTATGTGCTTCTGCATATTTATTAGTTTCCGCCAGATGGGCAGTCATTTCTTCGTAGTCATATAAAACAGGGGCTTCATAGAAGCAGCCTGAAACTGATAGATTCATAGGGTGTTCCTTATAGGACTGCCTTGAAGGAATGGCTATCTCATCGGTAATTATAAAATTTTCCAGTTTTTGTTTCATTCTTTCTATTTCAGATTTTCTGTAATTTCTGATAATCTGTGCATTTTCAGCGTCCACCTTATTTGATGCAAGAATCCTGTCAAGCAATTCCTCGCTGATAGTATAGATAGGCAGGGAGGACAAAATATTTTTCCTGTCGCCTGAAGTTTTGGCATCTTTTTGGAGAAATGCATTATATTCATCGGATTTAGTGCGGTCATATATTTCCATTAACGGCTTGGCATGAGAAAGTATATGTTTTGCTTTTCTTTTATAATATGCAAGCTCTTCCTTATTATTTGTCAGTGTGTACTTGCCGTCTAAAGGTGCGCCTTCTATGGACCCACTGCACAAAGCAGCCACGCCTGAAACGTAATTGAGATGATGATAAACGTGCTCGGCATTGTCCGGGATATAGTAAGGGGAAATCTGCCCTGTCATATATATCGGAATCCATGCCTCAAGACCAAGTAATAATTCTTCAAACGGACGCTCTAAATAATGAATTATGTTCAGATGAAGTCCTTTTTTGATTGAACAGGCGATGGCAAACATCCATTTCTTGTTAAAATCATTACTCTGGTAGTTACCGAAAAAGGCAATAGCGGTGGTGGTGGAGAACCGGGACAGCCTGAGGATAATGGCGGCGGAGCTTCTCATGAATTTAATTATCCCGACAGAGCTGATGCAGCTTTAAATACCACAGGAGATGCCGAATTTTATATCAATGGTGTATCAGGACAGACAATATGACGAAGAAACACATATGGACATTGTAACCCAGAAGACTTCGATTACATATCCGTATGATGTTAATTCAGCAAACGTTGAGTTTGAATTTGTCACTTTGATTAA
>JAGAJD010000164.1 GCA_017626275.1 Lachnospira sp. | reverse complement strand
TCCCAGCCTGACTGTGCCGCAATATCAAATGCCATCTGCCTTGCCGTAAGCTCACCTTTTTGTGGATTGGCAGATAAGCCAAATCTGTCAATCTCAAATACCTTCTGGCATGGTTCTACCTTCTTAAAATGGTAAAAGATTCCCATTGTCAGATTGTCAAGCATCCACCCTTCAGCCGCCATTTCCTCAAGCCAATCACGCTCTTTTAAAAAATCAAATATTAATTTACACTTTGTCATATTCTACATTCTCCTTACGCAATATCTTTGCACCGTTTTCATACTGCTGCTGCAATCGTCTCTGTTCCATTAGAAGAAGGCTGTATCCGTCCTCTGTTATCCGGTAAACCTTCTTTCCCTCTTCTTCCTGAACAATTACTATCAGCTTATCCTCTACCAGCCTTCCAAGCATAGTATAGAGCGTTCCTGTCCCCATCTTAATGCGCTCCTGCGTAAGCTCCCTCACAAATTTCATTATTCCATATCCGTGATTCGGCTCTAATAGTGCCAGAAGAGTATAAAATGTCGTTTCTGTCATGGGACAATACTTTTTCTTTAACTTTTCCTCCATAAACGTCTCCTGTCTGCTACGAGTGTCATATATGCATATATAACTTACAGATATATCGTTTTACGATATGTCGCCGCATGATACGTTGTTTAGCGATATGTCGTATCTCGATATATCTTATATTGACATAGTACTCTACGATTTTTATTTTGTCAACTATTTTTTCTACGTTCCCAATGCAAACTATTTTTCCACGTTCCCGGTGCAAAAAGTATCAGCATTGGAAAAATTTCCAATCTTCCTGCGAGCATATCGAATACCAGCACCAATTTTGAAAAATTAGAAAATACCGAAAAATTTCCCGTAGGACCTACTATCTCCAATCCCGGTCCTATATTATTGAATGTAGCTGCCACTGCCGTAAAACTTGTCGTTATATCAAAATTATCAAGACTGATTAGCAGCAGCGAAAATGTAAATATAAAACCATATGCAATAAGAAAAATATTTGTCGAACGAATCGTATCGTGATCAATCGGCTTACCGTCACTTTTTATCACCTTAACACTTCTTGGGTGAATCATAACTGACAATTCTTTTTTAAGCGTCTTAAAATAAATAATAAATCTCGATACCTTCATTCCACCGCCTGTACTTCCCGCACACGCTCCCACAAACATAAGCACAACAAGAATTATCCTTGAAAAATTAGGCCACAAATTAAAGTCAATCGTCGAAAAACCTGTTGTTGTCATAACTGAAGCCACCTGAAACGCCGAATGATGAAGCTGATAAAGGGGATTACCTTCCGTTATTGTAAGATTTGCTGCTATAAAAATTGTGGCAGCCGCAAATATAGCAAAATAGCATCTCACTTCCTCCATTGCAAATGCCGAACGAAACTCTTTAATCAGCAGGAAAAAATAAAAGTTAAAATTAACGCCGAACAGCAGCATAAATATTGTCACAACAGACTGTATATATGAACTAAAACCTCCCATGCTGTCATTATACAGACCAAATCCTCCCGTTCCTGCCGTACCAAACGAAGTGCAGACTGCATCAAATACCGTCATTCCTCCTGCCAGCAGCAAAATAACCTCTATCACAGTCATTCCGAAATATATTTTATATAATACCATTGCACTCTTCTGAAGTTTAGGAACAAGCTTTCCAAACTTCGGTCCCGGACTTTCAGCACTCATAAGATAAACCTCTGAGCTTCCCGACAGCGGAAGAATCGCAAGAATAAAGACAAGCACTCCCATACCGCCAATCCAATGTGAAAAGCTTCTCCAGAATAAAACACATTTTGGAAGACTTTCCACATCTGCAAGTATACTTGCACCTGTCGTTGTAAAACCTGATACAATCTCAAACAGCGCATCTACCGGATTGGACATCACTCCTGAAAATATAAACGGAAGAGCCCCGATAACACTTAAAATAACCCAGCTTGCAGAAACAGTTACAAAACCCTCCTTGGCAAAAAAAGAACGGTTTTCTGCTTTTTTACGTGTCATAAAAGTTCCTGCCAGAAGACAGCCCGCTGCACACAACACAAAATATATTCCTGCCCTTTCCCCATAAAACAATGCGATTAATGCGGGAATTAACATAAAAATCCCTTCAAAACGTATAACATGCCCTAATACAATTCTAATAATTGAATAATTCATACTCCTTTACCTCTGTTGTTAAATCAAAATATCAGTGAGTTTTTTTAAGCCCAAATGTGTTGTAACCACAATTACAGAATCACCCGGCATCAGGCAGTCCTGACCTGTTGGAGTAATCAGTCTGCCGCCTCTGTTAATACAGCACAGAAGCAGATTCTTTTTAAGCTTTAAATCCTGAAGCCTTACCCCTGTTAAACCTTTCGTCTCATCAACGACAAATTCCAGTGATTCGACTCTTCCGTCCATAAGTCTGTATAGTGTTTCTATATTACTGCTATTCTTAGAATTGCTCATTGCGCGCACATACTGAAGGATAAATTCAGTTGTAATAAATTTTGGAGAAACAACACTTCCAACATTTAATTCATCATTTAACCCTTCAAATTTTATTCTGTTAATTTTCACTATGTTTTTTAAATTGGCAACCTTCCTTGTATGTAACGCAAGAAACAGATTTTCTTCATCAAAGCCGGTCAGTGCAACAAACGCATCCATCGAAGAAATCCCTTCCTCCTCAAGCATCTTACTGTCCGTCGCATCTCCATTAATAATCATCGCCTTAGGAAGAAGCACACTTAATTTTTCGCAACGCTTTCTGTCCATCTCAATAATCTTGACATTGACATTCATTTTAGTAAGCATACCTGCAAGATAATATGACATAGTACCTCCGCCGGCAATCATGACATTCTTAATATTTCTTGTCTGTATTCCGACCTCACGGCACATTTTAGAGATTTCCGCAAACGGCATAATAACGGAAATATTATCACCTTTCCGTAAAATAACATCACCTCTTGGAATTATAATTTCGTGATTTCTCTCTATTACACAAATAAGGAATCTGCCTTTAAACCGTCCACCGACTTCTGAAATTTTCATATTATCAAGCACTGAACCTGCCGGAATCAGAAACCTAATCATATTGACACGGTTATTGGCAAATGAATCCACCTCCATAGCCGATGGAATCTGAATCAGACGGGCAATCTCCGAGGCTGTCGCAAACTC
>JAGAJD010000163.1 GCA_017626275.1 Lachnospira sp. | reverse complement strand
CCGTACTTTGCGGAGGCGGGAAGATTTATCATTGAGAAGGAAAAAGGCTCTATCGGAATGTTGCAGCGCTATTATAAAATAGGCTTTAACAGGGCGGCTCGTATTATGGACCAGCTTGCAGATGCCAAGGTAGTAGGACCTGAGGTGGGAACAAAGCCGAGAAAGGTTATTATGACTATGCAGGAGTTTGAGGATTATTTGAAAAATACATAATTTTTAAAGCCGGAAAACGGCGGAATGGAGGAAATATGTCAGTTAAAAGTGATATTGAAATTGCACAGGAAGCCAAAATGCTTCCAATTAAGGAGGTTGCCGCAAAGGCGGGAATTTCAGAAGATGATTTGGAGCTTTACGGTAAGTACAAAGCAAAGCTGTCTGATGAGACAGCCGCCAAATTAGAAGAAAAAGAAGACGGCAAACTTATTCTTGTAACAGCAATTAATCCTACTCCGGCGGGAGAGGGCAAAACTACAATAAGCATTGGCCTTACACAGGCATTATGCCGCATTGGTAAAAATGCCGTAGCGGCACTCAGAGAGCCGTCACTTGGACCTTGCTTTGGAATTAAGGGCGGTGCGGCAGGAGGCGGATATGCCCAGGTTGTACCGATGGAGGATTTAAATCTTCATTTTACGGGAGATTTTCATGCTATTACGTCAGCAAACAACCTTTTGGCGGCAATGCTTGATAATCATATTCACCACGGAAATGAACTCCGCATTGATACAAAGCGTGTCGTGTGGAAGAGATGTCTCGATATGAATGACAGGGCGCTTAGAAATATTGTAATAGGCATGGGCGCAAAGACGGACGGAGTTGTGAGGGAGGATCATTTCATAATCACAGTTGCTTCCGAGATTATGGCTATTCTTTGTCTTGCACAGGATATGAAGGATTTAAAGAGTCGTCTTGGAAAAATCATCGTTGCATATAATGTTGACGGGGAGCCTGTTACGGCAGATGATTTGCACGCAACGGGTTCCATGGCGGTTCTTTTAAAGGACGCAATCAAGCCTAATATGGTGCAGACCTTGGAAAATACGCCTGTGCTTGTACACGGAGGCCCGTTTGCCAATATTGCACACGGCTGTAATTCAGTAAGAGCGACAAAGCTTGCATTAAAGCTTGCAGATTATGCGGTTACTGAGGCAGGCTTTGGAGCAGATTTAGGAGCAGAGAAATTTCTTGACATCAAATGCAGACTTTCAGGCTTAAAGCCCGATGCAGTTGTGATTGTAGCTACGATAAAGGCATTAAAATATAACGGCGGAGTGCCAAAGACAGATTTAGGAAAAGAAAATATGCAGGCGCTGCAGGCAGGTATCGTCAATCTTGATAAGCATATTGAGAATATGCAGAAATACGGAGTACCTGTCGTTGTGACACTCAATTCATTTATCACTGACACGGAAGCAGAGTATGAATTTGTTAAGAAGCACTGTGAGGATATGGGCTGTGAATTTGCACTTGCAAAGGTTTGGGAAAAAGGCGGCGAGGGCGGAATTGAGCTTGCAGAAAAAGTGCTTGAAGCACTTAAAAAGCCGTCGGATTTTTCACCGCTGTATCCTGACGATTACTCATTAGAGCAAAAGATTGAGACGGTGGCAAAAGAGATTTACGGGGCTGACGGTGTTACATATTCCGATGCGGCTAAAAAAGAGTTAAAGCACATTGAGGAAATGGGCTTTGGCAAATTGCCGGTATGTATGGCAAAAACGCAGTATTCACTTTCTGACAATCCGCAGCTTCTCGGACGTCCGAGCGGATTTAATATTAATGTAAGAGAAGTATATGTAAATGCAGGCGCAGGCTTTGTCGTAGTGCTTACGGGAAAAGTGCTTACAATGCCGGGACTTCCGAAGGTGCCTGCGGCATATGCCATTGATTACGATGAAGAAAATAATAAGATTGTAGGACTTTTTTAAAACAGTGCCGTATGTGCGGCGGAATGTGAGGCATTATGAAATTATCAGAATTGGTTGGGAAAACAGATTATATACTGCTTCAGGGTTCAGAGGATACAGAGGTTGAATTTCTGACCTCTGATTCCCGAAAAGTAAAGGAAAAAACGGCTTTTGTGTGTATTGTCGGAGCTGTAAGTAACGGTCATGATTATATTGCCGCAGCGGTCGAAAACAAAGCGTCTGTAATTGTAGTGCAGGAGGGAGAGCATTTTGATAAAATCCCTGAAAATATTACGGTAATCAGCACTTCTAATACAAGACTTGCTCTTGCACTTATGTCAGCGGCTTATTTCGGCAATCCGGCTGAAAAGCTTTTTACAATAGGAATTACGGGAACAAAGGGAAAGACAACTACGACATATATGATTCGCAATGTGCTGGAAGCGTGCGGAATTAAAACGGGATTAATCGGAACTATTGAGACTATTATCGGTGATAAGACGAAGGCTTCATGCAATACGACACCTGAATCATATGAAATACACGAATCCTTTGCAAAAATGGCGGAGGCGGGCTGTAAGGCAGTTGTAATGGAGGTATCTTCACAGGGACTTAAGCTTGACAGAACGGCAGGCATTATGTTTGACATAGGTGTATTTACTAATCTTGAGCCTGACCATATCGGGCCGAATGAGCATGAATCCTTTGAGGAATATCGTGAGTGTAAGGCAAAGCTTTTCAGACAGTGTAAGGTCGGCATTGTAAATGCAGATGATGAACACACTAAAGAAGTTATCAAAGATGCCACATGTAATCTTGAAACATATGGTTTGTCAGAAAATGCTGATATAAGGGCGATTGATATTAATTTAAAGCATGAGAGAGGAAGTATCGGACTTAGCTATAAGTGTGTCGGAAAGCTTGATATGGACGTGGAATTAAATCTTCCGGGGAAATTTTCTGTATATAATTCTCTGTGTGCAATCGCTGTTACAAATCATTTTAATGTTGATAAGGCTGTTTTGCAAAAGACATTGTCGGAAGTTAAGGTTAAAGGCCGTATTGAGCTTGTAAAGGTATCTGATAAATTTACGCTTATGATTGATTATGCCCACAATGCAATGTCGTTGGAGAGTATATTAACAACGCTTAAGGAATACAGACCGCACAGGCTTGTGTGCGTGTTTGGCTGCGGCGGAAACCGCTCAAAGGACAGAAGATTTGAGATGGGTGAGGTTTCAGGAAAGCTTGCGGATTTGACAATTATCACGTCTGATAATCCGAGATTTGAGGAGCCGGAAGCGATTATTGGGGATATCAGGACAGGAATTGAGAGAACCGGTGGAAAATATATCTGTATTACGGACAGAAAAGAGGCAATTAAGTATGCTATCGGGAATGGAGAGCCGGGTGATATTATAGTTCTTGCAGGAAAAGGGCATGAGGATTATCAGGAAATTAAGGGCGTTAAATATCCTATGGACGAGAGAGTACTTATAGCCGAGGTTCTTGAAGAACTGAAAAAATAGACAGTATTAAAGTTAGGAGGAAGCATGTACGCAGACATTATTGTGGATATTTCACATGAACAGCTCGATAAGACTTTTCAGTATGCAGTTCCTCCTGCTTTACAGGAAACGGTAAAACCGGGGGTTATGGTCAATATCCCATTTGGCAAAGGAAACAGGCTTATTACAGGCTATGTTATAGAGTTAAGTGATACACCTAAATGTGATATTTGCCGTATCAAAGAAATTGACAGCGTGGCTGAAAACAGAGTGCAGGCTGTTGAACGAATGATACAGCTTGCCGCATGGTTAAAGAGTAATTACGGTTCAACCATGAATCAGGCATTAAAAACAGTACTCCCGGTAAAAGAGAAAGTAAGACACAAGGAAAAAAAGACGGCAAAGCTGATAATTACTAAGGAAGAGGCGGAAGGCTTTAAGGCTGTTTTTGAAAAAAAACATGCAACTGCGAAATTAAGGCTGCTTAATGCACTCTGCGAGGAGGACAGCATTGACTGTGATGTGATTAGAAATAAGCTTAACATTACAATGCAGACGGTAAATTCCCTGCAGGCTGACGGGATTCTTGAAGTGGAGCGGGAAGAACTGTATCGCAACCCTATAAAAGAAACAGAAAAAGAAAATACAAAGCTTGTATTAAATGAACAGCAAAAGTATATTGTTGATTCTATAATAAATGATTATGACAGTGGAGTGAGAAACACTTATCTTATTCACGGAATTACGGGGAGCGGAAAAACGCTTTGTTATATTGAACTTATAGAGCATGTGGTAGCAATGGGAAAACAGGTTATTATGCTTATTCCGGAGATTGCGCTTACTTTTCAGACTGTGCAGAGATTTTATAAGAGATTTGGAAACAGCGTGTCTATCCTTAATTCAAGAATGTCAAAGGGTGAACGCTTCGACCAGCTTCTTAAGGCAATGCGCGGCGAAATAAGCATTATAATAGGCCCCCGTTCCGCATTGTTCACACCGTTTATGAATTTAGGGCTTATTGTAATAGATGAAGAGCATGAAGGTGCATACAAGAGCGAACAGGCTCCGAGATATCATGCAAGGGAAACGGCAGTACATATTGCAAAGACCTGTAATGCCT
>JAGAJD010000012.1 GCA_017626275.1 Lachnospira sp. | reverse complement strand
GAAGAGTTAGGCGTGAAAGCCTGCGGCATCAGCGGTAAAGATGGCGGTATGTTAAAGGTGGAAAAGAAGTTATCCGGCGGTGAGGATATCGGATATGTCGGGGAAGTCAAGGAAGTTGACGCAACTATTATTCATGCTCTTTTGAAAGATGATTTCCTTCCTGTAATCTGTCCGATTGGATATGATAATGAATTTCATTCATATAATATCAATGCCGATGACGCTGCATGTGCTATCGCAAGAGCCGTAAGTGCGGAGAAGCTGGCATTCCTTACGGATATTGAGGGTGTATACAGAGATTATAATGATAAGAGCTCTCTGATTTCAGAGCTTTCAACTGATGAAGCAAGAGAACTGCTGGCAGGAGGAACTATTGGCGGCGGTATGCTTCCTAAGTTAAATAACTGTATTGACGCTATCGAACACGGAGTTTCAAGAGTACATATTTTGGACGGAAGAATCCCGCACTGCCTGCTTCTTGAAATTTTTACAAATAAAGGTATAGGTACAGCTATTTTGAGTAATGACGCAGAGAGATTCTATAATACTAACATTTAGTAAATCAAAGGGAGAGTTGCTATGAATACACAGAATATTATTGATACAGCAGAACAGAATCTGATTCATACATATAACCGTTATCAGATTGTTCTCGATAAAGGAGAGGGCGTAAGGCTTTTTGATACGGACGGAAAAGAATATCTTGATTTCGGTGCCGGAATTGCCGTATTTGCCCTTGGGTATAATAATAAAGAATACAATGACGCTTTAAAGGCGCAGATTGATAAGCTTATACATACATCAAATTATTTTTACAATGAGCCTGCCGCAAATGCTGCAAAAGCTTTGACAAAAGCGTCAGGTATGGACAGAGTATTTTTTACAAACAGCGGAACAGAGGCAGTGGAAGGTGCAATTAAGCTTGCGAAGAAATACGCTTATCTTAAAGACGGAAATACAGACCATGAAATTATTGCCATGGAACATTCCTTCCACGGAAGAAGTATGGGTGCGCTTGCGGTAACAAGAAATAAGCATTATCAGGAAGCTTTCGGACCTATGATTCCGGGCATTAAGTTTGCTAAATATAATGATTTAGAGAGCGTTGAGGCGCTTGTAAACGAAAAGACCTGTGCAATTATATTTGAAACCGTACAGGGTGAGGGCGGTGTTTATCCGGCTAAAAAAGAATTTATTGAGGGCGTAAGAAAATTATGCGATGAAAAGGGTATTCTTCTTATTCTTGATGAAATTCAGTGCGGTATGGGAAGAACAGGTTCTATGTTTGCATATCAGCAGTACGGTGTAAAACCTGATATAGTAACTTCTGCAAAGGCATTGGGCTGCGGTGTTCCTGTCGGTGCATTTCTTGCAAGAGAGGAAGTGGCAAAGGCACTTGTTCCGGGCGACCACGGAACAACTTATGGCGGCAATCCTCTTGCATGTGCAGCAGCAGTTAAAGTATTTGAATTGTTTGACAGCTTAAAGGTGCTTGACAATGTAAAAGAGGTTGGAGCATACCTTGCAGAGCAGTTAGATAAGCTTGCAAAAGAATATGATATTATTAAAGAGAGAAGAGGCGTAGGTCTTATTCAGGGTATTGAACTTACAATCAATCCTAAAGATGTTATTGCAAAGGCTTTGGATAACGGACTGATTCTGTTTTCAGCAGGAACAAATGTAATCCGTTTTGTTCCGCCTCTTGTTATCACTAAAGCAGATGTAGACGAAATGATAGTAAAATTGAAAAAATCTATTGATTCGGCTGTATAGCAGCACTATGGAAAGGTAAGCGTTTGTATGGGAATATTAAAAAAAGCGGCAGCACTTTTTATGTCGGTAGTGCTTACAGTATCTTTTACCGGCTGTGGTACTAAACGAAACGGAAATGCAAAGGCACTTGATATAGATAAGGAAGTATCTGTATGCATATGGTATAATGACGAGAGTTATACGTCATATTTAGAATATATTGCAGAGGAATTTCACAAGGCAAATGAATTTATAACAATTAACACTGTGCTTCTTGAGAAAGGTGATATTCTGGATGCAGTGTATGAGGGAAGTATTAGCAATGATGATGTTGCAGATGTCTATTTAATGCCTGCGTCGGATATACAAAAGGCTTATCTGTCAGGACTGATATCAGAAAATGATAAATATACATCAAGCTATTCAACAAAGCATTTTCCTGTATCTGCAATAAATGCGGCATGCTATGGCGGAAAGCTGTACGGTTATCCGGTAACATTTTCTACTGCAGTTATGGTTTACAATAAGAAATATGTTTCTGAGCCTGAGACGATGGAGCAGATTGCGGAATACATCAATTCGTATAAGCTTACGGACACTGAGGAAACGCTGACGATGATTGCAGGCTGGGCTTCTTCTGATTTGATGATAAATTATGCATTTGGCGGAAGCTATGTAGATGCAGGCGGAGACACAGGAGAGGAAAACACGGCTGTTATTCAGGAGGAGGCATTGAAAGCTTCCATGACTCAGTATGCGGCCTTAAGAAAGACTTTTGGACTGGATAAAAACAGAACACAAAAGGATTATACAGACCTGTTTTCACAGAGCAAAATACTGTATACAATTATAGAATCAGATAATCTGTCACAGATTAATAAATCGGGTGTGGATTACGGTATCTGTAAGATCCCGGGAGCAAAAACGGGCTTTGGAACGCAGAGTCTGTCAGAGACGACGCTTGCGGCAGTAAATCCGTATTCTGAAAATATTGAGACAGCCAAGGCAGTTGCACAGGCAATAAGCTATGATTATGCAGATTTGCTTGAGGAATATACAGGATATGTAAGTGCAAGAAATGATGTGATAAAAAAGAAGTATCGTGAGCAGTATAAGAAGCTTTATGAGGTTTATGCCGGTTCTGATATCCGTGCAAAATACATGGGAGCTGATGAATTTTACTTAAGATATGATATCATGCTTAATGAGGTTTGGGAAGGTGCAGATGTAAACGAGGCATTTGATACCTTTAATCAGGCTGTAAAATAACAAATGCTGAATAATAATCCCGTCATTTGTTCATATTAGATAAAAATGGCAGTAAAGATTATCTGGTATGGAGGATTAAAATGACGGGTTTTTTGATTGCAATTATTTCAGGGGCTCTTATGAGTATTCAGGGAGTATTTAATACGGGAGTGACAAAGAGCAGCAGTATATGGGTTGCGGCGGGCTTTGTGCAGATTACGGCGTTTCTTACGTGTGCCGTAATGTGGTTTATTAACGGCAGACCACCGATTAGCGGACTTTTTCAGGTTGAACCTAAATATGCGTTGCTTGGCGGTGTGATTGGTGCATTTATTACTTATACGGTTGTGCGTGCAATGTCGGATCTGGGAACGGCAAAAGCGGAGGTTACTATTGTAATTGCGCAGATTGCAGTTGCATATATTATTGAACTGTTTGGAATATTCGGCAGCAAAAAGTCGGATTTTTCATGGATTAAGCTTTTGGGACTGGCATTGGCAATCGGCGGTGTGGTAATATTTGATATGTGTGGAAATAAGGCACAATAAGCAAAAAATAATATTGGAGGTTACAGTGGAAGATTTATATAAAGTACATGGAATCGTTAATCTTAAAAAGGGTGAAGGAAGAACCTTAAAGGCAGGCGGAGCATGGGTTTATGACAATGAGATTGAAAGCATTACGGGAAATGTTATTGACGGCGGTCTTGTTGAGGTTCATGATTTTGACGGATATTTTATGGGAATCGGATTTTTGAACAGAAAATCAAAGATTTCAGTGAGAATGATGAGCAGAAGGACACATGAGATTAACAGGGAATTTCTTGAAAAGAGAATAAGAAACTGTGTTGAATACAGAAAAAATACTGTGGATATGTCGTCATGCCGTCTGGTGTTCGGAGAGGCAGATTTTCTGCCGGGAATCGTGATTGACAAATTTTCCGATGTGCTGGTGGTGGAATCACTGGCACTCGGAATTGACCGCTTTAAGCCTGTTATTATAGATATTTTAAAGCAGGTGCTTAAGGAAGAGGGAATAAATATACGGGGCGTCTATGAGAGAAGCGATGCAAAAGTGCGTCTTAATGAGGGCATGGAGCGTTTTAAGGGCTTTATCGGAGAAGAATTTGATACAAAGGTTCAGATAGTTGAAAATGGTGTTAAATACATAGTTGATGTGAAGGACGGACAAAAAACTGGCTTTTTCTTAGACCAGAAGTATAACAGGGCGGCAATCCGTCCGATGTGCAAGGACGCCAAAGTATTAGACTGTTTTACGCATACAGGTTCATTTGCGTTAAATGCAGGAATGGCAGGGGCAAAGAGCGTTCTCGGCGTAGATGCATCGGAGCTTGGTGTTGCGCAGGCAGAAGAAAATGCAGCTTTAAACGGTCTGTCGGACAGAGTTTCTTTTATATGCGAGGACGTTTTTGAACTGCTTCCGAGACTTGAGAAGGAGGGAGAGCTTTTTGATGTTGTAATCTTAGACCCTCCTGCGTTTACCAAATCACGTAATTCCATAAAAAACGCAGTAAAAGGTTACAGAGAGATTAATTTAAGGGCAATGAAGCTTGTAAAGGACGGAGGATACCTTGCAACCTGCTCATGCTCTCATTTTATGGATCCTCAGCTTTTTACCAAAACGATTGCGGAGGCAGCGGCAAATGTGCATAAAAGGTTAAGACAGATTGAATACAGAACACAGTCGCCTGACCACCCATTTTTGTGGACAAGAGACGAGGAATCACTTTATCTGAAATTTTATATTTTTCAGGTTTGTGACGAAATGTAAATTAATTGCGGGCGGCTGGATTTGCAGAAGCGCCGCAGAAATGAGGTAAGCATGAATACATATCAGAATCCCGTACAAAGGGGATTTTTTCCTGATCCGTCGGTAATCCGTGTAAACGACGATTATTACATGGTAAATTCATCTTTTCAGTATTTTCCGGCAATTCCAATCAGCCATTCCAAAGATATGGTGCATTGGGAAATTATAGGACATGCCATAACAGACACATCTTATCTTGATTTGCGTGATATTAAAAATTCGCATGGAATCTGGGCGCCGGATATTTCTTACAGTAACGGAAGATTTATTATTATGGCAACGCTCAGGTTAAACGGTGACGGCACACGTGGAAAGAATGTGCTTAGAAGACAGCTCGTAGTTAGCTCTGACAAACCGGAAGGACCGTATACAAAGCCGGCATGGCTGGAGGTGGATAGTATTGACCCATCACATTTTACAGATGATGACGGAAAGCATTATATGGTTATCAGTCCGGGAATTAATCTTGTTCCGCTAAGTGATGACTGTACGAAAGTGATTGGCGAAAAGATTAATGTATGGCAGGGAACAGGAGAAGGCTGTACTGAAGGACCGCATATATTCAGACGAGGTAAATATTATTATGCAGTAGTCGCGGAAGGCGGTACGGGATACGGGCATGGCATAAATGTGGCAAGGTCGGAAAGTCTTTTTGGTCCGTATGAGCCGTCACCGTATAATCCTGTTATGCGTCAGTTTGATGAAAATGCGCTGATTCAGAGAACCGGACACGGAAAGCTTGTGCAGACGCAAAACGGCGACTGGTGGGTTTACTATTTGTGCGGCAGAAGAAATGAGGGCAATTATACAACAGTGGGAAGGGAAACGGCGATGGACCCGGTTACATGGCTTTCTGATGACTGGTTTGTTATTAATGACAGAAAAGGCCCAAGTCTTATTAATACGGCACCGGATTTGCCGCAGGTGTGTCCGCCAGCCACCGGGGATAATGACAAAAATCATCATTTTGCATTTCATGATGATTTTGATAAAGAACAGCTTGATTTGCAGTGGGAATTTGTGCGCAATCCTGATTGGGGAAACTGCTCCCTGACAGAAAATCCGGGACATTTCAGAATCTGGGCGACGGACGGGTGTTTAGATGAAATACGTGCAAAAAATACACTGGTGCGCAGGGAAACAGAATTATCATATATAGCAGAGACAAAGCTTTTATTTGAGCCTCAAAGAGACGGCGAGCAGGCAGGAATTACCTGTTATTACAGTACGGTGACTTATGCAAGATGTGCGCTTTGTTACGAAGGAGGCAGGAAAATTCAACTGGTGATTAACCGCAATCACGGTGAGGAACTGATTGCTCAGATTGACGATATTAGAGAACAGCCTGTTTATTTAAAGGTTGTCGTGGAGAAGCTTACAAGAACATTCTATTACAGTTATGACGGAACTGACTGGGAGCTTGTAGGAACTTTGCATAATTGCATATATCTTTGTGATGAGGGTGTACCTGATGACCGTAAACGTCATACGGGAACGCTTGTAGGAATTTATGCAAACAATGGCGGCTGTGGAAGCAGAATTGCCGCAGATTTTGATTATTTTGATTATACTACTGATATGAAACAGCAGTAATGTAAATACCGGGGCGAATTTACGCCATTGGTTTAGAGTGCGCCGCAAGGCGCACTTTATAAATTATTCCTGTTTTTGAATCCTGATTTCTTCCGGGTAGCTCATTGCACCTGTGGTCGGTATTCTGTACAATACTCCCTGATTATCATAGTATTGGAAAAATGTATACTGGGAAGTGCAGTGAATATTGGTAAGGTTTCCCGTTGCAATATATTCAACCTGTGTACCGTCTGAGTTCATGCGGTATAGTCCGGGATTATCGTCTCCCTCAAGCTGAAAGAAAATCTTGTTCCCATAAAGATTATAATTGATAACCTTACTGTTTTTCTTTCCATAGAGAAGCTCTATGGTCTTGGTGCTTTTATTAAGTCTTACAAGCGAGTAATCCTTTGCAATGTCAATGTAATAAACATAATTGCCGTTAGAACTTGCCATATAAGAATTTGCCTCATAAAAAGTAGAGATATAATCAGTGGTTGGGTCAATACAGCTTATTACATTCTTATTGTCTGTATTTGAAAAGTAAATTCTTGCATTGTCAACGCTTGACGGATTGTGAGGCGTCTGGGAAACTAAAGTGTCTTTTTTGGTATCAAGCTGTAATTTATGGAGCGTGAGCGCCGTCTTATCATCATAGTGCTGATAGTACAGATAATTTCCGCAAAGACTGATAGTTCCTGATAAATCGCCATAAAGCTTTTCTGTGTTTTCTCCGTTTAAATCAGATTCAAACACACCGAAAAGCTGGCTTCGGAATATTGTGCCAATCGTTTCATCGGAGAAATTATTTTTAACATAATAAATTTTATCATTATAAATGTTAAGGTACGCAACACTGTCTGAATTCAGCATACGGGCATTTGAACAGTCGGAATCCATAACATACAGATAATTGTGGTCGTATGGGTTTGCAAAATAAATTTTGCCGTTATATTCGCAGAAAAGACCACCGTTTAAGAGATTACCTGCAGTGTTTCCTGTGGCATCTATGCTGTTTGGTTTTGCTTTTCCTGAATTACCGTAATATATGCCTGCGCATATGATAGCTGCGAGGACTATAATTCCTGTAAGTATAAATTTGGTAGAGCGCTTCATTGATAACCTCATTTCCATAAAAAATTTTCCGTAGCCGGACGATTGTTTTCATTATAGCATAATTTGTAGTGGCATACAAAAGAAAATATGTTATAATACGATAACAAAGATACATTTTAAGGAAATATTATGAAAAGATGAGAGGTAATTATGCTGGACTTAGGTAAGATAAGAGAACAGATTGACACGATAGACAGGCAGCTTGTTAAGCTGTTTGAGGACAGAATGTCACTGTGCAGGGAAGTAGCAGAGTACAAGATTTCAACAGGTAAGAAGGTACTTGATACGGAACGAGAGAAAGCAAAGTTAGAGGCTGTCTCGGCACTTGTTGAGAATCAGGAAAACGTACATGCAATTAATGATTTGTTTTCACAGATTATGGCTAATTCCCGCAAAATGCAGTACAGACTGCTTGAGGAGAACGGTCAGACATTAAGAGAGCCTTATGAAGCCGTTGACGAGGTTAATAAGAAAAACTGCAAGGTGGTTTACCAGGGAGTTCCGGGTGCATATGCTGATATTGCGATGAAGCGTTATTTTGGCGAAGACGTTGATAATTTTAATGTTCCTGCATGGAAAGATGCAATGG
>JAGAJD010000162.1 GCA_017626275.1 Lachnospira sp. | reverse complement strand
CCGCAGCCATGCTTGTAAAATTAAACGGAGCAGGGCTTTACGCCGTAGTAAGTTCGGCACTATCTGTTGTTACAGGTTTATATATTGTTTTGTGCAGGGTATTTGAAGGTAATATAGGACTTTACCGGTTTATTAACCGCTTTTATATTGGAGAGACAGGAGAAATAAATCCAATAAAAATGCTTGGATTTTCATGGATTGCAGGAGTTCTGCTCATAATTATAGGGGCAATATGCCTGTTCCTTGTAAAAAGCGCAAGATTGGACAGAATCAAAGCTTTTGGCGGAAATTCGCCGGCATATCTTGGCGTATTTGTTCCTGTTTTACTTGGAAGCGTATTCTTTGAATGTATACGGGAAATTATAATTGCAGGTGTGTGCAATGCCTCCGATACATATATTCAGTCAACATATTTGTGCATAAAAGAATACTATTTTGCGGATACATTTCTGTTTGATATGCCATATGTGACATATCTTATAATTACAGTGCTTGGTGTTCTGCTTCTGGGGAAAATGAAGCTCGCACTTCCGGGCAGAATTGAGAGCGGCTGGCTGCTGCCGTTATTGCTTACGGTTATCGCAGTTGTACGCAGTGTAGTATATTATTTTAATTCACCGCCGTTATTTGGATATCTTACGGTAGATGAGAAGCTCTGCGATTATATAGAGAGTGCATATCCTGTTTATATGCTTCTTTATATACTTGATATGATGTTTTTAATGGCAGCAGTAAAGCTGTTTTTTGATAAGAAATGCAGCATGAAAAAAATGCTGACCACATGCTGTAATGTAGCAGTAGTCAGCATTATAGGTATTTTAATTGCTGTGTTTGTAACAAAATTTCACACGTATGGGCTTGAAATATTTTATATAATATGTGCCACGGTTGATGTGATTGGGTTATTCTGCCTGTTTTATTCCGGAAATATCCGTAGAAGCCATCATTGAGTAATTGGTGTAATAAACTACAAATCCGGGCTTTGCGGCAGCAGGTTTTTTAACCTCTTTCTTTAAGCAGTAGTCAATTTCAACCTTATCCTGTTCCTTTCCTTTGGAGTAGTATGCAGCAAGGCTTGCAGCCTCTTCAAAGGTACGGTCAGGAAGTTCTTTGCCCTCGGTTCTTACTAACACGTGAGAGCCGGGCATTTTTTTTGCATGAAACCACCAGTCGTTTCCGTTGGCAAATTTGAATGTAAGCTCGTCATTCTGAAAATTATTTTTCCCTACATAAATGTCAAAGCCGTCAGAGGAAATATAATGAAACGGTTTGCTTGTAACCTTGACTTTTTTTCCGCTTTTTGTTTTTCTGTGAATATAGCCTGCTTCAATCAGTTCTTCCTTTAATTCTACAAGATCGTCCTCGAAAGCAGCAATATCAAGCGCAGTAGACACAGATTCCAAATGTTCAATCTCTGACCTCGTTTCTTCTATTAATTTAGAATCGGCTTCAAACGTTCGCTTAAGCTTGTTGTAGCGGTTAAAATATTTTACCGCATTTTCTGACGGTGTCAGGTTTGGGTCAAGAGGAATAGTAATCTCTTCGTTTGTATAATAATTGAGTGCTTTAAAAGACTTAGCCCCCTCCGGAATATTGTATCCGTAGGTGTTGATTAACTCGCCATAAATTCGGAATTTGTCACGTTTTTCAGTGTCCTTAAGCTGTTTTTCCTGAATATCGAGCTTCTTGTAGGAACGCTCAAGCGCAGTCGATACAATTCTTCTCAAATCGGAAGATTTTTGACGTATTCTTGTATATTTATCCTTCTCGGAATAAAAGCTGTGGAGCAGCTCACTTATCGAGCCAAAAGCTTTACATTCGGGATATAAGGTCATTGTAACGCTTGAAAATTCTTTTGGTTCATTATTTTCATAGAAAATATTTGGAGAAAAATTTCCCTCTTTAACCTGTTCAAAAAAGTTAGTAAAAATATTAAAAAGATGAAGCTGTTCATTTACATCAAGGCAGTTAGCAGGCTTGTCGCTGCTTATTGAAGCCTCATAGCATATTTCTTCGGCAATGGAAGGACTTATGCCTGTATACGAGGTATAAATTGCCTTTGAAAGAGGCATTGGCTTACCGTATACAGCCTTAAAGCCATTATAATCCGTTGAAAGCGGGTCTGCCTTATCAACGGTCTGCGGAATAAAATAAGTGCGTCCCGGGAGAACCTCTCTTACGGAACTCATCTGTGAAGATACATGTTTTATGCTGTCGAGAATCATCTGCCTGTCATCACAGAAAATAATATTACTGTGTTTTCCCATAAATTCGGCAATTATATGTTTGCGGCACAAATCGCCCAAATCGTTTAAATGTTCAACTTCAATATCAATAATTCGTTCAAGCCCCGGCTGTGTAACCGAAACGATTCTTCCGTTATTTAAATGCTTTCTTAGAAGCATGCAAAAGTTAGGTGCAGTCATCGGACTCGGTTTATTTTCCTGTTTAAGATAAATAAGCGGAAGGCTTGCATTTGCTGAAATGACAAGTCTGTATTGTCCTGTCTGCGTCTTTACCGTAAGAAGCAGCTCATCGCTTTCAGGCTGTGCAATCTTATAAAGTCTGCCGCCCGTTAATTTTTGTTCTAATTCCTGTCTTATATTTGCAATAACAATTCCATCTAAAGCCATAATCAAGTAATTTCCTTTCTGTAAGCAGCCTGTCGCAAGCTGGCATAACTATTACGAGTATATCACAATTTTCTTTATATGTCTTGTACTTTTGGAGGCAAGTTGGTATAATAAATCAGTTATACAGTACATAACAAGAGAATGAAATGGAGATAGGAATAATATGATTAAGAGTATGACAGGCTTCGGACGCAGTGAGATAAGCGAGGGAAAGCGCAAAATTTCAGTTGAAATGAAGTCAGTTAATCACAGATATCTTGAAGCAGGCATTAAGATGCCTAAGAAACTTAATATTTTTGAGGCAAGAATACGTGATTTGTTAAAAAAATATGCACAGCGCGGAAAGATTGATATTTTCATAACATATGAAGATCTTACGGAAAATAATGTTAATTTAAAATATAATTCAGATATTGCTGTCGAATATATGGACATTTTTAAACAAATGTCAGAGCAGTTTGGAATGAATAACGATATTACGATTTCTTCCTTGTCAAGATATCCTGAGGTTATTACGATGGAAGAGATTCAGATTGACGAGGAGGAGCTTTGGCATTTTATTGAAAAAGCAGTAACTGCTGCCTGTGAGCAGTTTGTTGCGGCAAGAATCACAGAGGGCGAAAATCTTAAAAATGATTTGCAGAATAAGCTTGATTCAATGCTTGAGCTTGTTGCTTTCATAGAAGAAAGAAGTCCGCAGATTATGAAAGAATATCGTGCAAAGCTTGAAGCCAAAGTAAATGAGTTGCTCGGAGACACAACTATTGATGAGAGCAGACTGGCAGCAGAAGTAATCATTTATGCCGACAAAATTTGTGTAGATGAGGAGACAGTGCGTCTAAGAAGCCATGTTGAACATGCAAAAAGCTGTCTTTTGGAGGAAGGCGGAATCGGAAGAAAGCTTGATTTCATAGCGCAGGAGATGAACAGAGAGGCAAATACAATTCTTTCTAAGGCAAATGATTTGGAGATTTCAAACAAGGCGATTGATTTGAAGACGGAGATTGAGAAAATCCGTGAACAAATTCAGAATATAGAGTAGAAATGCAAATGCTCAAAAAGTGCTTGCCAATTTTGAGAAATTTATGTATAATTAAGAATACTAATGTGATAGAGGTATTGCAATGGATAACAAAGGAATACTGATTGTTCTTTCAGGATTTTCAGGTGCCGGAAAAGGAACAGTTGTCAAAAATATTTTAAAAGAATACAATGACTATGCATTATCAATATCAGCTACAACACGTTTACCTCGTGAGGGAGAAGTTGACGGGCGTGAATATTTTTTTAAGACGGTAGAAGAATTTAAAGATATGATTGCTAACGATGAGCTGATAGAGTATGCACAATATGTAGGTAATTATTACGGAACGCCGAGAAAGTATGTTGAAGAACAGCTCGCGGCAGGAAAGAATATTATTCTTGAGATTGAGATTCAGGGAGCTTTGAATATTAAAAAAATGTTTCCTGATGCGGTGCTTATGTTTATTATGCCGCCAAATGCAAAGGAATTGGAAAATCGTCTGCGTGGCAGGGGAACTGAGGACGAGGCAACGATTATGGCTCGTCTGGCTCGTGCTTCTGAAGAATCAGAGGGTGTTGAACAGTATGATTACATTGTGATAAATGATACTGTTGAGGAATGTACTGAGCGTATTCACAAAATTGTCATCGCTGAGAAGATGAAAGCTTCTAATAATTTAAATTTTATTAACAATATAAGAGAAGAATTAAAGGTTTATTCGGAAGGAGAATAGTAAATGTTACATCCATCATATTCAGAATTAATGGAAGTTGTAAACAGTGAGGTTGAAGAGGGCGAACAGCCGGTAGTACAGAGCAGATATTCTATCGTTAAGGCTGCTGCTGCAAGAGCAAAGCAGATTATTGACTCAAGAGCTGTTGAAGAAAAGATGTTAAAGATGCCTGAAAAGGATAAAGAAAAGGTTTCAGATCCTGTACTCACAAGAGATGATGAGTATAAGTTAATACTTGGAAAAACTCGTATTCCAAAGTCAGATAATGTAAAGCCTTTGTCTATTGCAGTTGAAGAGCTTTATGAGGGAAAAGTTAAGATTATCGGAAATGCTGATGAGATTAGCGAGGATTAATCAGAAAGCTTAATATAAAGTCTGGGATATTAGCGGAAAGCCGGTGTCTCAGACTTTTTTATATTTAATTGACTTTTATATGGAGGAAAAGAATATATGAGCGGAAAATATAACGAGACGGATAAGTCAATTTCATGTTCAGTCTGCAAACAGTGCGGTGGGTGTCAGTATATTAATATTGCTTATGAAAAGGAATTAAAGAAAAACTCGGATTATTTAAAAAAGCTTTTTTCATGAATCTGTGACTGCGGTGAAGTTACAGGAATGTATCGCCCGGCATTTTACCGCAATAAAGTACATGCCGTTGTCGGAATGAGTAAAGACAAAAAGGTTATTACCGGGAATTACGAGGAGGGAACACATAATCTTGTGCCTGTCGATGTCTGTATGATTGAAGATTCAAAGGCAGATGCTATTATAGAAACTCTTCGCAGTTTGTTTCAGTCATTTAAATATGTTCCTTACAATGAGGATACAGGACGTGGATTTATGCGCCATATCCTTATACGCAGAGGTTTTTCAACTAAGGAAATTATGGTTGTACTTGTCACTGCTGATAACATTTTTCCGTCCAAAAAGAATTTCTTAAAAGTATTATTGGAAAAACACCCGGAGATTACAACTGTTGTTCAGAATATTAATGAAATGTCTACAAGCATGGTGCTTGGCAGGTATAATAAAGTACTTTTCGGAAAGGGGTATATCGAAGATGTGCTGTGCGGCTGCCGTTTTCGTATAAGTCCCGAATCATTTTATCAGATTAACCCGTCTCAGACTGAAAAGCTTTACAAGACAGCGATAAAGCTCGGTGAGATATCCGGCAAGGATACCGTTATTGACGCCTACTGCGGTATCGGAACGATAGGAATTGCATTATCATCACACGCAAAAAAGGTTATTGGTGTAGAGTTAAACCCTCAGGCGGTAAAAGATGCGCAGGTGAACGCAGAATTAAACAATATAAAAAATATTCAATTTGTGAATGCAGACGCAGGTGAATTTCTTGTTGAATATGCCAAAACGGGCAAAGCCGACGTTGTTATTATGGACCCGCCACGAAGCGGTTCGACACCTGAATTTTTAGATTCACTGCTGCAAATCAAGCCGAAGCGGATTGTTTACATTTCCTGCAATCCCGAAACACAGGTGCGCGATGTCCGGGTGCTGATGAAAGGCGGTTATGAGGTGAAGGAATGCAGGGGGTATGATATGTTTCCGCATACGGGGCATGTGGAGACGGTAGTCAAATTATCCCTCAAAAAAGATACACCGAAAATTGAGGTAACAATGGAGCCTGATGGAGAGAGTAATTACACACCAGAAGAAAAGGGTACTTATCAGAAGATTAAGGATTATGTGAAGGACAAGTATGGTGTGAATGTGCATACTTATTATATTGCACAGGTGAAGAGGATGTGTGGGCTGGATATG